>NZ_DATIND010000098.1 GCF_035474595.1 Longimicrobium sp. | reverse complement strand
CCTCAGCGAACGTGCGGCACCGGCTATAGATCCTTCGGCCTGCAAATACCTGTGCAGATTCAGCTTGCACTGTGGCCGGCCTCAGGATGACGTCTCCCTAGTCTTGAGCGGAAATGCACAGGTAATCTCCAGATACGGTATAACGTCTTTGATCGGGAATCGCCTTCCCGAGGGTATCGACCCGGGAACCTTGCACGGTGAGCTTCGGGAGAAGGCGCCTGGAGACGACCTCGGGAACAATCTGTTGTCGCTGGATGTCCTTCCGGCATCAGCGCGCGAGTTCTTCAATCAGTCTTATGAACTCTTGTCCAACGCAGTCCAGCACGTCCTTGGCGTGATCGCGTGGCGGGAGAATCTTGCGATTCCGCCGTTTTACGCTCGCGCGGCATGGCCGGAGTGGTCGGAGAATGAAGTGGCGTGGAAGCGTGTTCCCGCCAACTTCCGGATGGCGATGGGGGTCATCAACTTTCTCGGGAATGCCGCTCCGGCCGAAGTCGGTCTTCTGCTCGGCGATCCCGCCTCGGGAGAACCTCTCAGCAGCGAACTCTGGCGTGAAGCATGGAATCTACGCGGGCAGAATTCTCGCAGCTCACTGATGATGGGCGTGGCGGCGCTGGAAACCGGGATCAAGGAACTGATCGGAAGTGTCGTTCCCGACGCAGCCTGGCTCGTCGAAAACCTGCCGAGTCCACCGGTGCACTCCCTGATGGCGGATTACCTGCCGCAGTTGGAGCTCCTCCAGAGTTGGGACGGAGGCCGGCTACGAATCCCCGCGGAAATTATCCAGATCTGCCGGAAACGAATCGGCCAGCGAAATGAGATCGTTCATGGAAGACGCTCTGGGGTGCGGAGCGAAGACTTGGAAGAGTTCCTCCTTCTCGTGCGCGATCTTCTCCGCATTTTCGACGTCAGCCTGGGTCGCGAGTGGGCACGCAGGTTCGTGCGGACAGAGACTGGTGAAAAACTCAGCGGGAGCTGATCACGCGCAGAGTCTGGTCAGCGCGTGAAGTGGCGCGCGACGGTCATGTGGTAGACGGGCTGCATGTTCTCCATCATCACGTGCAGCGCGTGCTCGCCGCGCATCTCCAGGATCGCGCGGCCGAGCTCGGCCTGCAGCACCTTCGCGTGCGCCTTCCCCACCTCCTCCAGCATCTCCGCCTCCAGCTCCGGCGCGCGCCCGCCGATCGCCGCGGGCACGGCGAAGCGCTCGTGCGACACGTCGATGGTGGTGCCGAACTCGTGCGCGCTGACGATGCGCGAGGCGTAGGAGTTGATCTTCCGCAGCTCGGCCTGCGACTCGTCGGTGCGCAGCGCCGAGGTCACCTTCATCCGGTAGGCCGGCAGCCCCAGCCGCGCGAGCCGCGCCTGGAAGCGGCGCCCCAGCTCGTCCAGCATCGCCCGCGCGTCGGGGACGACGAAAGGGACGGAGTGGTCCATGTCGCGCAGCACCCATCCCACGGTGCTGTCGCCCAGCGCGACCAGGCGGCCGGCGCGCTCCAGCTGCTCGATGCCGGCGGTGGTCGACGGCTGGATGCCGAGCGAGCGCGCGGTGGCGATCTGCCCGGCGTTCACGTCCTGCCGCAGCATGGCCACCTCGCGCGCGGTGAGCGGCCGCGCGCGCTCGAACGCCGCCCGCACCGAGTCTCCCCGCGCGGCGATGCGGGCGCGCGCGGCGGCGGTGTCCGCGGCGGTCATCGGCGGCGGAGGGGGCGGAGCGGGCGCCTTCGCGGCGGCGGCGGGGCGGGCGCGCGCCGGCCCCGCATCTCCCTCGCTGCTGGCGTGCCCCGCGTCCGAGCAGCCGCCCGCGACCATCGCCGCGGCGACGGCGAAGGCCATCCAGCTTCTCATCTCCCGCATCGCTTCGCATCCCCCGTTGGACAAACAAAAGGCTTTCGCGACGGGCCAGATGCATGCCACACTATCGCTTCGGCGGCCGGGGACCGGCCGTGGCCGTGCCGATCACGGGATTCAGGGGGGGATGAAGATGAACTTCCTGAGAGGGAGATGAGATGCGCAGATCCGCCATCTGTCTGCTGATGACGCTCGCGCTCGGGGCGACGGGCGCCGCCACGCCCGCGCTCGCGCAGGATGCGCCGCCGTTCGATGCGGCGCGCGTGCCCGCCACCGGGCGCCAGACACACGACTTCGTGCCCGGCGGCTGGAAGGCGGCCGCCGAGGCCACGGGCGACCTGAACGGCGACGGCCGCGCCGACCACGTGCTGCACCTGGTGCCCGCGGGGAGCTGGTACAGCCAGGGAACCATCTCCGCCGCGCCGGACGCGCAGGCGCTGCTGATCCTGCTGGCGGACGCCAACGGACGCCTGCGCCGGGCAGGCGTGGCGACGAAGATGCTGGTGCCGGTGGTGCCGCAGTACATCCTGGAGCTCACCATCCGCAACGGCGTGCTGATCGTGCACCAGAACTACGGGATGACCGAGGTGCAGGACCTTACGCACCGCTTCCGCCGCGACCCGGCGACCGGGCGCTTCGTGCTGATCGGACGCGACGAGTTCTTCTACACGCGCCCGCAGGAGGCGGCGGACAGCCGCCGCGTGAGCGAGAACTACCTCACCGGCGTCCGCCTGACCACCATCGGCCACTGGGGGAGCGGCGACACCGCCCGCGAAACCACCACCCGCGAGCGCATCCCCCGCACGAAAACGGACTTCGAGGCAGTGGACGAGAACGACGAGGGGTGAGGTCAGATGGATTGAGTCGGGAATGCAGGAAAATAAAGGAGAAAGACAGACGTCATCCTGAGGCCGGCCACACCGCAACCCGCGTCCGCGCTACACTTTGCAGGCCGAAGGATCCATAGCCGGTCCTGCACGTCCGCTTCCTGAACGCGCCGGTGCCTGAACCCACTTGGCGACCACGCGCTGGGGAGGCGGACGTGCGAGACGGGCGATAGATCCTTCGGCCTGCAAGCACCTGCGTGAGCGTTGCCTGCGGCGTGGCCGGCCTCAGGATGACGTCATTGGGATCGAGGTGTGAAACACATCCGATCTGCCCGCCTACGCCACGCCCGCCTCGGCCTCGATCTCGGGGACGGGGGCGGCGCGGTCCGGCCCGCGGGGGAGGGTGAGGGTGAAGACCGAACCCTCGCCCTCGCGGCTGTCCACCGTCAGGTCGCCCTTCATCGCCCGGGCCAGGTCGCGGCTGATGGCCAGCCCCAGCCCGGTGCCCTCGCTGCTGCGCGTGAGCGTGGGATCCACCTGCACGAAGGGCTCGAAGATGGCCGGCAGCTTCTCGGGGGGGATGCCGCGGCCGCTGTCGCGCACGCGGACGCGCACCACGGCGGGCTCCGCCTCCCACTCCAGCACGATGCGGCCGCCGGGGCTGGTGAACTTCACCGCGTTGCTGAGCAGGTTGAGCACGACCTGCTCCACCCGGTCGCGGTCGGCGTGCGCGGTCACCGACGGGTTGCCGCGGCGGTAGGTGTACTGGTGGCGGCGGGCGCGCACCTGAGGCTCGATCAGCGCCTCCACCGCGGCCAGCGTCTCGTCCACCGGCACGTCGCCGATCTCGTACTGAACCTGCCCCGCCTCGATCTTGGCGAAGTTCAGCACGTCGTTGATCAGCCCCAGCAGGTGCGTCTGGTTGCGGCGGATCTTTTCCAGGTACTCGCGCTGGGTGTCGCTCACCTCGCCGTGGATCCCCATCTCCAGCAGCTGCGCGTACCCGGCGATGGCGTTCAGCGGCGTGCGCAGCTCGTGGCTCATGGTGGCCAGGAACGAGCTCTTGGCGGCGTTGGCCTCGTCGGCCGCGGCGCGGGCGCGCTCGGCCTCGGCGGTGCGTGCCAGCAGCTCGTCGTTGGCGCGCTGCAGCTCGTCGTGCGCCATCTCCATCTCCGCCTGCGCCTCCTGCAGCTCGGCGGCCTGCTGCTCCAGCTGCGCGCGCGCGTCCTCGGTCTCCTGGAAGAGCCGCGCGTTGTCGATGGCCACGGCGGCGCGGCGGGCCAGCTCCTCGGCCAGCCGCAGGTCCTGCTCGTCGTAGCGGCGCCCGCTCTCGGCGTGCACCAGGGTGATGGCGCCCAGGGTGCGGTCGCGGGCGATGAGGGGAACCACGATGTAGCTGCGCAGCCCCAGCTCGCGGATCAGCGCCAGGTGCTCGGGGTCCTTCGCCGCGGCCGTGATCAGCTCTTCGGGGATGTCGGCCATCATCTCGGCCCGGCCGGTGCGGATCACCTGCGGAAGCCCGCGCTCGGCCAGCGGGTCGGCCGGGTACAGCGCCTCCAGCCGGTGCACGAACTCCACCTTGGCGGGGTCGGGGTGCTCCACCGCCACCCGCTCCACCCCGCCGCCCTCGGCCAGCAGGTCCACCGCGCACCAGTCCGCCAGCTCGGGCACGGCCAGCCGGGCCACCGCGCGCAGCGTGGCCGGGTAGTCGAGCGACGACACCAGCGCGCGGCTGGCCTCGCTGAGGAACCGGGCCGCGCGGTCGGCCTTGCGGCGCTCGGTGATGTCGGTCTCGGCGCCCACCCACTCGCGCACGCGGCCGCCGGGCTCCAGCACGGGCACCGCCCGCACCTGCATGTCGCGCCACCGCCCGTCGTGGCGCTGCAGGCGGTACTCGGTCTCGTACAGCGTGCGGCTCTCCAGCGCGGCGCGCCAGGTGGCGGCGGCCTGCTCGCGGTCGTCGGGATGCACGCACTCCAGCCACCGCCACCCGCGGTACTCGTCGAAGCTCCCGCCGGTGAAGGCCGCCCACTCGGGCTGCTCGGCGGCGAACTCGCCCTTCTCGTTGGTGGTCCAGATGATCTGCGCGGTGGCCACGACGAGCGAGCGGAAGCGGTCCTCGCTGCGGCGCAGCGCCTCGGTCTCGGCCGAGCGGGCGCGGGCGCGGCGCTCCACCAGCGCGCCGAAGACGATGGTGCCCAGCAGGGTGAGCGTGGCCGCGGCGATCCCCCACGCCAGCCCCGGCGTCTGCAGCACCGCCTCGGGCGCCACCGTCACCCGGGGTTGCGCGGGGCTGAAGCGCGCGGCCGCCATGGCGGTGTAGTGCATGGCCGCGATCCCCGCGCCGATCCCCACCGCCGCGGCCGGCTTCCAGCTCCGCCCGCGCGGGGCGTCCTCGTGGCGGAAGTGCCGCCCCAGCACGTGGATCGCGAGCGCCGACCCCATCGCCAGCAGCGCCGCGACGCCCACCAGCCCGTTGGCGTACTCCACGCGGGCGGGTCCGCGCAGCGACGCCATCCCCAGGAAGTGCATTCCCGCCAGCGCGTTCCCCATCACCAGGGTCGAACCGAGCAGCGCGGCGAGGGACACGCGCTCGCACGAGACCACGTACAGCGCGAGCGCCGACGCCAGCACGGGCACCAGCGCGGAAAGAAGGACGGTGGGAACGGCGTAGCTCACGGGCATGTGCAGCCTGAGCGCCAGCATCCCCACGAAGTGCATGGACCAGATCCCCAGCCCCACGGCCACGCTGCCGCCCAGCAGCCACGCCGCGCGGAAGCGCCCGCGCGCCGCGCCGATGCGCGCCGCCAGCGCCAGCGCCGCGTACGACGCGGAGATCGCGATCAGCACGGAAACCGCCACCAGGGTGGCGTCGTACCGTCCAGGCATTCCGGTTTCGTTCAGCGTTTACACAGGGGCGATCGGCGGGCACGTGCCCGGGTGGCGGAGGCTGCGCGGCAAGATCGGTTCCGGCGCGCGCCGCTCTGGCTGTGCCCGCCGCACGCTTTAGATTCCAGGGCGGCGCCGATGGTTCCCGGCGCCGCCTTCCGGCTCCGCGATTCCCGCCCGACGAATGGGGATACCGATGGGGATGACGATGCGGCCGCGCCGCGCCCTGATCGCCGCGCTGGCGCTGCTCGCCGCCGCCTGCGCCAACCCGCGCGACCGGGCCGCGGGCGAGCTCCGCCAGCTGCAGGGGGAGATGGAGCAGCATCGGACGCGCTTCGGCCGCTACCCCGACACGCTGGATCCGGCGCTCCCCGCCACCGCCGCGAACCTCCCCCACCGCGCGCGGCGCGGCGTCACCGTCGCGCTGACGAAGAGCGGGCGCGACGGGTACCTGGCCGTGTCGCGCCACGCGATGTGGTCGTGCTGGGTGGCGATCGACGGCGGGCGGGGGACGCGGATCGACTGCAACCCCAACGGCGGCGCGCCCGCCGGGCCCGCCGCGTCGCCCGCCGACCCCTTCGAGCACGCGCCCGCCGCCCCGGCGGACTCCGCGCGCCGCCCGGGATGAAGCCTCCGCCCGTGCTCGGCCGCGCCCTGGGCGCGCTGGCGTGGCTCGCCGGCGGCGACGCGCGCGCGCTGAACGCCCGCCTCTCGGGCGCGCGCGTGCGGCTGGAGATCGGCGAGGCGGCGGACCCGGCGCTCGCCGGGGCCACGGTGGAAGGCATCATCCGCGAGATCCTCCCCGACGCCGTCTCCACCGCCCGCGAGGCGCGGAGGAAGGGCGCCGTCGCCGTGATCCATCTCGATCCGCATCCCCGCATCACCTGGCGGGAGGTCGCGGTCCACGGGCGGGACGCGGGGTGCGAGCTGTGGATGGCGCGCTGGATCCCCGTCGCCGTCCACGTCCACCCCGTCGACCGCGCGCGCCCGGCGCGGCTGGGCGAGAGCGCCGCCGCCGCCACCGCGACGATGCGCCTCACCTTCATCGCGCGCGAGCCGGCCCGCATGCGCGATCCCGCCGCCGCCGGGGCGGGCTGATCCGCCGAAAAGAAGTCTGCGGGAGGCACCGGGATGGTTCGGGCGATGAGCGAAACGCGGCGCGGCAGGGAGGATGGCCGCGCCGCGTCTTTTCATTCCCCTGATGCGGGTCCGTCCGGCATCTCCCCACATCGCCCCTCCCCGCCGTGGGGCGCTTTCCGCCCGGCGCGCGGGGGCGGGCCCGCCGCAGGTTCCGCCGCTGTCCTACAGACCCCTCCCCACGCGGCCGGTAGCTTCGTGGCCGATCAGCGACCGACCCACCGGGGCCGCACGGCGCGAATCGGAAGGCGTGGCCCCTTTCAGCTACCGGAACGGAGAGACCGATGTCGGACATTCTCGACAAGACCGAGACCCGGGCGCCCGCCCGCCCGTCGCGCCGCGACTTCCTGCGCGGCGCCGCCGTGGCGGTGGCGGTGCCGGCGGTGGCCGGCGCGCTGGCCGCGTGCAACACCGGCGAGGCCGGCCGCGGCGCGCCGAAGAGCGCCGGCACCGAGCCCGCCGGCACCCCGCCGGGCGCCGTGCACCCCGACAGCGACCACAGCGGCGGCACCATGGCGGCCAACCCCAAGGGCCCGGCCACCGCCGCCGCCGCGGCCGACGAGATGGACCGCCACCACGAGGCGGGGATCAAGAGCTTCCCCGCGGCGACGAAGGGGAAGGGGAACCAGCCCTTCGCGCCGCGCATGGAGAACGGCGTGAAGGTGTTCGACATCACCGCCGCGAAGACCATGTGGGAGGTGGCGCCGGGGCAGACGGTGGAGGCGTGGGCGTACAACGGCCAGGTGCCGGGCCCGCAGATCCGCGTGAAGGAGGGCGACCGGGTGCGCGTGAACTTCACCAACAACCTGGACGAGAGCAGCGCCATCCACTTCCACGGCCTGGCGGTCCCCATCTCCATGGACGGCGTGCCCTTCATCACCCAGCCGCCGGTGAAGCCGGGCGGGAAGTTCGTGTACGAGTTCACCGTGCCCAACCCGGGCTCGCACATGTACCACTCGCACCTCAACTCGTCCAGGCAGGTGCCGATGGGGCTGCTGGGCGCCTTCATCGTGGAGCCCAGGGGCGGCGAGACGCGCAGGGCCGACGTGGACCACGTGATGATCCTGAACGACGGCCCGCACGGCTACACGCTGAACGGCAAGGGCTTCCCGGCCACCGAGCCGATCGTGGCCAGCCTGGGGCAGAAGGTGCGCATCCGCTTCATGAACGAGGGGATGATGATCCACCCCATGCACCTGCACGGGATGCCGATGACGGTGACGCACAAGGACGGCTACGCGCAGCCGCAGCCCTGGAAGTGCGACACGCTGAACATCGCCCCCGGCGAGCGCTGGGACGTGATGATCGACTGCAACAACCCCGGCACCTGGGCGCTCCACTGCCACATCCTCCCGCACGCCGAGGGGCCGATGGGGATGTTCGGGATGGTGACGGCGCTGGTGGTGAAGTGAGTGCGAAAGTGCGAAAGTGCGTGAGTGCGTGAGTGCGTGATCGCATCGGGATCACACCTGCGCGCGCCGAGGCCGGGCCCGCGGATTTGTCCGCGGGCCCGTTTCCGTCCTCCCCCCGTTGTCGCGGTTGAAGCCTCGCGCAGTTTGCGAGGCTTTCCGTGGTTGTTGCCGCGGCTTCAGCCGCCTTCCGATCGAGGCGGCGGCCTCCGCGTCCTTGCGCCCGACGGCCTCCTGGTCGATTGTGCTACGGCGCTGCCGGGGGATGAACCGCGAGGTGGAGGCGGCGCGCCCCATCCAGGGCGTGCGAGGAGGTGCTGTGGGGAGACCGCGCCGACCGCGGGATCGTGCGCTATCCGCATCCGCCCGGGGCGGCGGCTGATGCCCGGGCCTCGCCCGAAAGCGGAGCCCGCCGCCGCCTGGCACGCGCTGGCGCCCGACCAGGCGCTCGAACGCCTCCGCACCGGCCGCGACGGGCTCTCCGCGGCCGAGGCGGAGGCGCGGCTTTCCCGCCACGGCCCCAACGCACTCCAGACCACGCCCGCCGTCTCCGCGTGGCGCATCCTGCTCGCCCAGCTGCGCGGCGTGGTCGTCTGGCTCCTCATCGCCGCGGCGGCGGTCGCGCTGCTGATGGGCGACCGCGCGGAAGCCGCGGCCATCGCCGTCGTCCTGATCCTCAACGCGCTGCTCGGCTTCGTGATGGAGCTGCGCGCCAACCGCGCGATGGAGGCGCTCCTCTCCCTCGAAGTCCCCCGCGCAGTCGTGGTCCGCGACGGCCGCCGCCGCGAGATCGACGCGCGCGAGGTGGTTCCCGGCGACGTGCTGGCGCTGGAGGCGGGGGCCATGGTCCCCGCCGACGCCTACCTGCTGGACGCGCGCGAGCTGGTCACCCGCGAATCCGCGCTCACCGGCGAGTCCCTCCCCGTCCACAAGCGCTCCGGCGAGGCGCTCCCCGCGCCCACGTCGCTGGCCGAGCGCACCAACCTGGTCTTCCGCTCCACCTTCGCCGCCACGGGCACGGGCCGCGCCGTGGTCTACGCCACGGGAATGGGCACCGAGGTGGGGAAGATCGGCACGCTGGTGGCCGGCGTGGCGGACGAGCCCACCCCGCTGGAGCGCCGCCTGGACGATCTCGGCCGACGCCTGGTCTGGGTCGCGCTCGCCGCGGCGGCCGCGGTGGCGTTCCTCGGGTGGCTGCAAGGGGTCGCGCTGGCGGAGACGCTGGAAACCGGCATCGCCCTCGCCATCGCCGCCGTCCCCGAGGGGCTTCCCGCCGTGGCCACCATCGCGCTCGCCGTCGGCGTCCGGCGGATGGCCAGGCGGCACGCGCTGATCCGCCGCCTGCCCGTGGTCGAATCGCTCGGCTCCGCCACCATCGTCTGCACCGACAAGACGGGGACGCTCACCCGCGGCGAGATGACCGTCACCGAGCTGCGCGCCCCCGGCCGCCGCTGGACCGTCACCGGCGTGGGCTACGCGCCCGAGGGCGGGGTGATGGAGGGCGATTCATCTGCCGAAAGTTCCGCCGACCCTGTCCTCCGCCGCCTCCTCACGGCCGCCGTCCTGGCCAACAACGCGGAATTGCTCGAAGTCGAAGGGGCATGGGCCGTCCGCGGCGACCCCACCGAGGGCGCGCTCCTGGCCGCCGCCGCGAAGGCGGGGATCGAGCGCCACGAGCTGCTGGCCGAGACGCCGGAGGTGGGCGAGGTTCCCTTCTCCAGCGAGCGGATGCTGATGGCCACTTTCCACCGCCGCGCCGACGGCTCCGTCTTCGCCGCGGTGAAGGGCGCGCCCGGCCGCCTGCTGGAGCGCTGCACTCGCACGCTGTTCTCCGACGGGGAGCGTCCGCTGGAATCAGACGAGCGGCGCGCGCTGCGGGCGGAGAACGAGGAGATGGCCTCGCACGGCCTGCGCGTGCTGGCGATGGCGTGGAAGGAGGGCGCCGAATCGGCCGGGCCCGACGCGCTGCGCGACCTGGTCTTCCTGGGCTTCGCGGGGATGATGGACCCGCCCGCCGAGGGCGTCCCCGAGACCATCCGCACCCTCCGCGACGCGGGGATCCGCACGGTGATGATCACCGGCGACCAGCGCGCCACGGCCGAGGCGGTGGGGCGCGAGCTGGGGATCGTGGCGGGCGGCGAGCAGGTGTTCGACGGCGCGGCGCTCAGCGCGCTGGAGGGCGACGAGTGGCTGGAGTGCGTGCGCCAGGCCGGCGCGTTCAGCCGCGTGAGCCCCGAGGACAAGCTGCGGCTGGTGGAGGGGTACCGGCAGGCCGGCGAGATCGTGGCCATGCTGGGCGACGGCGTGAACGACGCCGCGGCGCTGCGCCGCGCGGACGTGGGCGTGGCCATGGGGATCCGGGGGACCGACGTGGCCAAGGAGGCGGCCAGCGTGGTGCTGCAGGACGACCGCTTCGCCACCGTGGCCGCCGCGGTCGAAGAGGGGCGCGTGGTGTACGCCAACATCCGCCGCTTCGTCTTCTACCTGTTCAGCTGCAACGTGGCCGAGGTGCTGGTGCTCCTCCTCTGCGGGCTGGCGGGGCTCCCGGCGCCACTGGGGCCGCTCCCCATCCTGTGGATGAACCTGGTCACCGACACCTTCCCCGCGCTGGCGCTGGCGATGGAGCCGGCGGACGGGGACGTGATGCGCCACCCGCCGCACGATCCGCGCGCCGCCATCCTGTCGCGCGCGTTTCTCGGAAGGATCGCGCTGTACGGGCTGATGATCACCGCCTGCGCGCTGGCGGCGTACCTCATCGCCCTGCGTACGGTGCCGCTGGAGCACGCGCGCACGGTGGCGTTCCAGACGCTGTCGCTGGCGCAGGTCTTCCACCTGGGCAACGCGCGCAGCACCGCGCCCGTCCTCAGCCGCGAGGCCATCACCCGCAACCGCTGGGCGCTCGCGGCGGTCCTGGGCGTCATCGTCCTGCAGCTCGCCGCCGCGTACCTGCAGCCGATCCCCTCCATCCTCCGCGTCGCCGTCCCGGATCTGCGCGACTGGCTGCTGATCCTCCCGTTCTCCGTTGCCCCCGCCGTCGTCGGGCAGGTGATGAAGCTGCTGCGCGTGCGCGCCGCCGCGGTGGCGGCGGAGTGATTCCGGGCGGAATCACCGGATTGGTGGCGTGATCTGGTCGCGATTCACTTGGCGGCGCTCGAGCACGACGACGATGCGACGCGCGAAAGAGACGTCATCCTGAGGCCGGCCACACCGCAAACTCTTCCCGCGCAGATGGTTGCAGGCCGAAGGATCCATACTCGCCGAGCACGTGAGCCGGAGATTCACGCCGATTCCGCCATGCCGTCGTTCTGAGGATCGATCGGGAACGTCGCCGCGATTCCTCAGCTGACGTGCGGAGCCGGCGATAGATCCTTCGGCCTGCAAGCGCTTGCGCCGACTCGGGTTCCGGCGTGGCCGGCCTCAGGATGACGTCTCTATCGGTTAGCCGAAGTCGTGCTTCCGTGTAGGGTAAATTACGCATCCCGCCGCCGGTTTCCCCGACTGACGCGCGGTGGCGGAGCGGGTAATCTCAGGACGCAGCTCGTGGAGCACCGCGGCGGCCCGGTAACGGCCGTGATCACCGACGGGGAAGAGGAGGATGGAATGAGCCCCATGCAGCCCGTGATCCGCGCCCTGGACCGCGCCGAGTGCGAGCAGATCCTGGCCCGCAACCACGTGGGCCGGCTGGCGTACGCGTCGCAGAACCACGTCGACATCGAGCCGCTGCACTACGTCTTCCACGAGGGGTGGATCTACGGGCGCACCAGCCACGGCACCAAGATGGACTCCGTGGGCTACACCTGGTGGCCGGTGGCCTTCGAGGTCGACGAGGTGGAGGAGATCTTCCGCTGGCGCAGCGTGGTGGTGCACGGCGGCTTCTACACCATCCCCGCCGAAGGGGCGGAGTGGGAGGCCGAGGAATGGCGCCGCGGCGTGGAGCTGCTGCGCGCCCTGGTTCCCGAGACGCTGTCGGCCGACGACCCCGTGGCCTTCCGCACCGTCATCTTCCGCATCGCCGTGCAGGACGTCACCGGGCGCGAGGCCGTGCCCGGCGTGGCGGGCGGCGCGTCGGGCGGCTGACGCACCCGATCTTCATCATCCCCAACCGCTTCAGGAAAACCTCTCATGGCCGAGAAGAAGATCCGCATCCTGCTGGTGGACGACCACCCGGTGCTGCGCAGCGGGCTGGACGCGCTGCTGCAGCTGGAGCCCGACCTGGAGGTGGTGGGGCAGGCCTCCACCGGCGAGGAGGGCATCGAGAAGACGCGCCTGCTGCGCCCCGACGTGGTGGTGATGGACCTGGCCATGCCGGGGATGGGCGGCCTGGAGGCCACGCGGAAGATCGGCGAGCTGGGGCTGGACGCGAAGGTGCTGGTGCTGACCAGCCAGGCCGAGGAGGAGTTCCTCCTTCCCGTCCTGGAGGCCGGCGGAAGCGGGTTCGTGCGCAAGACCAGCGCGGACGACGACCTGATCCGCGCCATCCAGACCGTGGCGCGCGACGAGGTGTTCCTGTACCCCACCGCCACCAAGCTGCTGCTGCGCCAGTACAAGCTGGCCGAGCAGAAGGACGGGAACGGGCCGCTGGAGAAGCTGAGCGAGCGCGAGCGCGAGGTGCTGGGCCTGACCGCCGAGGGCTACAGCAGCGGCGAGATCGGGAAGAAGCTCTTCCTCTCGCCCAAGACGGTGGACACCTACCGCGCCCGCCTGATGCAGAAGCTCGGCCTCAGCCACCGCTCCGAGCTGGTCCGGCTGGCGCTCGACACCGGGCTGCTCAAGTCCGGCGGGGTGTGATTCCGGTTCCGCCGAAACCGCGGGTAGCTCCCAATCGGTCACGGACGAGCGACTGGATGATGAACGAGCGGGGTGCTCCACAGCACCCCGCCCGTTTTGCGCCGCGTGTGCACTCTGTTGATCTGTGTCACTGAAGTGCCTAGATTGATTTGATGCACAGGCCCCGAGTCTACGTCGAGACGACGATCCCGAGCTTCTACTTCGATCAGCGGAAGTCGCCGACGATCGTGGCACGGAGGCAGTGGACGCGCCCCTGGTGGGAGATCGCGCTGGAGCGCTTCGAGCTCGTTACCGGGCCTCCTGTATTGACCGAGCTTCTGGACGGCCCCGAGTCGCGGCATGAGGAATGGATGGCGCTGGTTCGGCCCCTCCCTGTTCTCGCCCTCTCCAGTGGCGTGCAGGCCGTGGCCGAGGTGTATCTGCGCCATCGGCTCATGCCCAGAAGCGGAGCGGATGCGCTGCACCTCGCGCTCGCTTCGGTCCACCTGTGCGATTACCTGGTGAGCTGGGATACGCGTCATCTGGCGAACGCCCTTAAATTCCATCACATTTCAAAGATCAACGGGATGCTCGGCCTGCACGTGCCGCACATCCTCACTCCGCTGGAGCTGCTGGAGAGGCTGTCATGAAGGACGAAGTGCTGAATGACCCGGTACTCGAGGAGATCTGGGCGACTCGTGAGCGGATCGCATCCCGGTTCGATTACGACTTCGCCAGGCTGTGCGAGTACTACATGGAGTTCCAGCAGCAGTTCGGCGACCGCCTCGTCCCTGCTCCCGACGTACACGTTCCCGAAGCGGCCTCGCGCAGGAAGCCCGCGGCATGACTCGCGGGCCGGCTCATGGCAGGGCGAGCTCCGCGGGCCTGTCTGAATCCATGACCTCGACGACGGGCGGGATGTCGCGTGCATCCTGCCCGTTCTCGCCTGCTACCCCTTCGCAGGAACCTGCGGGCGCCTTTCGACAAGCGGGGCGCCGGTTGTCGCTAAGTAAGTAGCCAGAAGTTTTGTCGATTGGCGGAAGCGATCCTCACTACCCAGTGAACTCAGCGCGATCTCCTCGATCTCCGCGTCTCCCCAACGGTGATTTCTCACGCGGAGATGCGGAGACGCGGAGAACTCCGTGCCGTGACGAATCCTCCGCGTCTCCGCGTGAGATCAACGATGTAGCGGTCGAGCGACGATGAAAGTCGACAAGACCGGTTGCGTACCGACTCAGCATCCCAAGATGAGCGAAGGCCTCCCCCGGCGAACCGGAGGAGGCCCTTCGTCATCCCGATCGATCGAATCCGTCAGCGGCGGGCGAGCGCCTCGAACTTGCGGCCTTCGGTGTCGTACTTCTGCGCCGCGGCGCGGTTGCCGCTCAGGTCCTGCGCGCTGGCCAGCGCCTCGTACGCGTAGAAGTAGTGCGTGGGGATGTTGCGCGTGGCGTCGTCGGCCCAGTGCGGCTTGTCGGCCAGGCCGTGGAACTGGAAGACGTTGTCCAGCAGCTGCTGCCCCTGCCGGATGTCGTAGTACGCGCCCAGCACCGGGTTGAAGTCGCGCCCCGTGGGCATGGGCTGCAGCGCGCGCGACTCCTCGGGCGTCACCAGCTTGAACGCCAGCCCCTGCCGCGCCACGTACGGCGCCAGCCCCAGGTCGTACTGCTCGTTGGTGGTGCTGGCGAAGAAGATCGGCCGGTCGCCCCAGGCGTTGCGGATGATCTCCAGGACGAAGCGCTCCTTGGGCTCCACGTACGCGCCCTGCGGCAGCTTCACCTCGATGTTGCGCGCGCGGAAGTAGGTGCTGGTGTCGGCCACCTGGATGGCCGGCGTCTGCGCCGTTCCCAGGATCTGCGCGTCGCTGAGCGCCAGGATGGGGCGCGTGGGCGCCCGCGTTCCGTTGTAGAAGCGCGGCGAGGTGGCCGGGTCGTACGCGCGCTGGCAGATGATGCGCGTGGGGTCGCTGGCCGGGTTCCGCCCGTTGCACGGGCTGGTCAGGTCGCGCAGCTGCTTGGGGTACCAGTCGGTGTTCAGGTAGCTCAGCACGATCACCGTCACGTCGCGGCGCACCCCCTCCACCTCCTGCGCGTACCAGAGCGGAAAGGTGTCGTTGTCGCCGTTGGTGAACAGCACCCCGTACGGCTCCACCGACTGCAGCAGGTTGTACGCAAGGTCGCGCGCCGCGTAGTCGCCGCGGCGGCTGGCGTAGCTCCAGTTCAGCGCCATGGGCACGAAGGCCAGCGCGAAGATGGCCGCCGCGGGAACCAGCTTGCGGTTGCCGCCGCCCATCGCCTCGGCCAGCTCCAGCCACAGCTGCGTCAGCCCGATCCCCACCCACAGCCCCCACAGGGAGAACGAGACCAGGAAGAAGTAGTCGCGCTCGCGCACCTCCGACAGCTCGGCGCTGAGCCCCAGGTGCTGCACCTGCGCGAAGCCGTACTTGAAGTTCATGTAGATGGTCAGCCCCACCGACAGCGTGAAGAAGAGCAGCCCCATGTACAGGAAGCTCTTCCGGTCGCGCTTGAAGTGGTGGAACGCGCCGTACCCGCCCAGCGCCGTGAACAGCAGGGTGATGGAGATGCGGCCGCCGCCCAGGTACCCATTGGTTCCCGACAGCGAGCGCGCCCACTGCCAGTCGAAGTACTGGAAGTAGTTGGCCATCTGCGCCCAGAACGGCGCCTGGCGGAAGACGATGCTGGGCTTGGCGTACTGCTCGCGCGCCAGCGCCGCGTACAGGTTCTCGCAGGCGCCGGGGAACTTGATGTTGCCGAAGCCCAGGATGGCCAGGAAGGCCGAGCCCATCGACGGGCAGCTGGGGTTGGCCTCGTTGATGATGGGGTGCAGCCCCGCCCGGATGGACAGGAAGAAGTGCACCGACAGCCCCAGGAAGCCGAACACCGCCGCGAAGGCGTACAGGCGCCAGTTGGCCAGCGCCCGCGGGCGGATGACGAAGATGAACAGCACCAGCGCCGGAGCGGCCAGGAACGCCATCAGATGGTTGCCGACGGAGAGCGCCAGCATGAACACCAGCAGCACCAGCACGTTATCGTCGTGGAAGCGGCTGGGGCCGCGCACGCCGCGGTGCTCCTCCACGTGGTCGCGCCAGAGGAACGCCAGCCAGCTCATGGCGGCGATGGTGAACATGCTGACGGTGTAGACCTTCTCGTTCACGTTGCTCTGGTTCCACACCGTGTACGCCGTGGCCGCCACCAGCACCGACACCGCCGCGCCCACCCGGCGCACCGTCTCGCGGCTGTCGAAGAAGCCCAGGATGCGGTGCACCAGCAGGTACCAGAAGAACGTGGTCCCCGCGCTCATCAGCGCGCTGAACAGGTTGATCCGCACAGCCGTGGGCAGCCCCGTGGGCGTGAGCAGGATGTCCCAGGCGCGCGAGAGCAGGACGAACAGCGGGTTCCCGGGCGGGTGCGGAATGCCCAGGATGTGGCTGGTCGCGATGTACTCGCTGGTGTCCCAGAAGGCGGTGGTGGGCGCCAGCGTGAACGCGTACAGCGCGAACACGGCGAGCGCCGCCACCAGCGCCAGCAGGTACGGCGGGCGCTGCGGCCCCGCCTCTACGGCGGGGGTCTCGGGCGCGGCGGTACGCACGCGCTCGGTCTTCGTGGCCTGGGTCATGAAGCGGCCCTGCGGGGGATAGGTCGTTGTGGGAAAAACGGATGGAAGCTAGCGAACCGGCGCCCGCTTGTCGACAGGCGCCGGCCGCGCTCCAACCGTGAGCCGTGATGGACCCCGCACACCGCGCGAGGTTCCGGCGAAAGGGTAGCAGACGCGCGGCAATCGTGCCGGGCGCTCTTTGGAGATGCGCCAGGACGATGATAGATTCTCACGATTCGATCCGCGATACGACCGTGAGCACCTGCTGAAAGGATGACCGGGTGAGCGAACTCCAGCGGCTCGGCGAAGAGCTGGGAGTCCGGTGGCCTGCGATCGAGGCCGCCCGATCGGCGTCGCGCCAGAAGCTGCAGGAGCTTCAGGAAGGTCTTTCCGATTTTACCAGCGACGATGCCAGCGTGGTCGTATTCGGCTCGCTCGCTCGTGGCGAATATACCTCCCGCAGTGATCTGGACTGGACGCTGCTCATCGACGGACAGACCTATCCCGAGCAGACCACTGCGGCCGAGGACATCGCAGCGTGGGTCGGGGAGCGGTTCCGCGGCCCGGGGCGCGAGGCGACGTTCGGCGGCATGGCCTTCAGCCACGAGCTCGTGAACCTGATCGGCGGGGGCGAAGACTCCAACCGCAATCTCACCCAGCGAATCCTGCTCCTGCTGGAATCCGTTCCCATCGGCCGAAGCGAGGCGTATACCCGGGTCATCCGCGCGCTGCTGGAGCGGTACATCGCGGAGGACCTGGGGTGGCGCCACTCCGGGGAGCAGCTGTACGTACCCCGCTTTCTCCAGAACGACATCGCGCGGTACTGGCGCACCGTGGCGGTCGATTTCGCGTACAAGCGCCGGCAACGCCAGGGTGAAGAGTGGGCGCTGAAGACGGTCAAGCTTCGCCTGTCGCGCAAGCTCACCTATGCTGCCGGGCTGGTGGCCTGCTTCCGCTGTTCCTTTCTGCGCGAGATGTACCCCGGCTTCGACGATCTGCCGCTCGATGAGCGGGCGCGGATCGCCGTGGACGAGATGCAATCATTCCTCGTGCAGTCGCCGCTCGACATCCTCGCCTGGGCGATGAACCGGTTCGGCCTCCACGAGCCGGCGAGGCGGCTTTTCGGCAGCTATGACCGGTTCCTGGCGATTCTCGATTCCGACGCTCGCGGCAGCCTTGCTGCAATGGATTTGGCCGACGCGCCCGGCAACGGCCTCTTCGAGGAGGCGAGGCGGCTGGGGCACGACTTCCAGGACGCGCTGAACGATCTCTTTCTCCCGGATGACCAGGGAGCGTTCCACAAGCTCACGCGCACCTACGGAGTGTTCTAGCATGGACGCTCCTGTCGGCTTTTCGACCGGCGCGCTGGCGCTCAGCGACTTTGCATCCGCTCTACGCTGGATGGAGGAGTATCCGCTTACAGCAGTGGAGCTGTCCGCATTGCGAATGGAAGAGCTGCCCGTGCTGGTGCGTGCGGTTCCGTCGCTCGGCCTGGGCCGGTATCGCTACGTCTCGGTGCATGCGCCGTCCCGTTTCTCGGCCACCGAGGAGCCTGCCGTCATTGCGCAGCTGCGCACGCTCACCGCTCGGGGTTGGCCTGTCGTGCTGCATCCCGATACCGCCCACGATCTGCATGCCTGGCGTGAGTTCGGCCCGCTCCTGCTGATCGAGAACATGGACAAGCGGAAGCCGGTCGGCCGCACCGCGGCCGAGCTGGATGTCATTTTCGAGAGCGTTCCGGACGCCCGGCTCTGCTTCGACATCGCGCATGCGCGCCAGGTCGACGGCACCATGGTGGAGGCATACCGCATTCTCACGCGCTTCGGGAACCGCATCGCCCAGATCCACATCAGCGAGGTGTCGTCGCGCAGCACGCACGAGCGGATCTCGCGGTATGCGGCTACGGCCTTCCGGTACGTTGCGCGGCTCGTCCCCGCGTCGGTTCCCGTCATCATCGAGTCGCGGGTCCCACCGGCAGCGATCGGGGCGGAGATCGAAGCCGCCAGGCGGGCACTGGAGCCGATTTCGGAGTTGCGGCGAAGCGCCTGACAGGAGTGCCTTCCGGCCGCAGGCGCCGCAGTTAAAAGAGGACGCGCAGGACGCGTGATCAATGCGTCCTGCGCGATTTTTTCAGCGATCACCGGCGATGCACCGCGACCTTCCTACCGCGTCTCGATCCCCGGCAGCACGTCGACGTGCACCTTCTGCGTTTCCCTGGCGCTGCCGTAGGTGAGGGTGACGGTGTAGTCGCCGGCGCGGACGAACTTCTGGCCCTCGCCGCCATATTCGTTCAGCAGGTCCTTGCTCATCTTCAGGTCCCAGCTGATGCGGTTGAGGCCGGGGACGCCCGGCGCGGTGATGTTGGCCACCGTGGCCCCCGCCGCGTCGGTGATCGCGATCTTCACCTCGTCGCCAGTCAGGCGGCGAATGTAGTAGGTGATGAGCGCGCCGGCGGGCGGGTTGGCGCCGCGGAACACGCCGTTGCCGCCGCTGTCCGCCCACCCCGGGAACTCCTCGAACGCACGCGCCGGGCGGATGGGAAAGAGCACCGCATCGCGCCCGCGCAGGGTGTCGCCCAGCATCTCCAGCCCACGGATGTCGTCGATGATGTACAGCGAGCGGCCGTGCGTGGCGGCGATCAGGTCCAGGTCGCGCGGGTGGATGAGGATGTCGTCTACCGCCACGGTCGGCAGGTCGCCGATCTTCCGCCACGTCCGCCCCCGGTCCAGCGAGCTCCAGAGCCCGAACTCCGTCCCCGCGAAAAGGAGGTTGGGGTTGTTCACGTCCTCGCGGATCACCTTCACCGGCCCGTCCGCAGGCAGGTTCCCGGCGATGCTCTCCCAGGTGCGCCCGCCGTCCGTGGTGCGGTAGGCGAACGGCGCGAACTTGCCGCTGCGGTGCGCGTCGACGGCGAGATAGGCCACTCGCGCGTCGAAGTGCCCCGCCTCCACGCGGCTGATCCACTCCCCGCGCACGGCCGCTGGAAGATTGCGGGTGAGGTCGGTCCAGTGGCCGCCCTCGTCCTCCGTCATCCACAGCTTCCCGTCGTCCGTCCCCGCCCACAGCACGCCGCGGCGCAGCGGGCTCTCGGCCAGGGTGTAGACCACGCCGTAGCTCTCGGCGCCGCTCCCGGTGGTCTGGATGCGGTCGAGGATCTGCGCGGAAAGGTCGGGCGAGATGGCGCGCCAGCTCTCGCCCTGGTCGGTCAGGCGGAAGACGCGGTTGCCGGCGAGGTAGGCCACGCCGGGCGTGTGGCGGCTCTGGATGAGCGGCGAGTCCCAGTGGAAGCGGAAGCCCATCTGCCCCTCGGCCGGCTCGGGGCGCAGGTCCTTCAGCGCGCCGCTGCGCAGGTCGAAGCGGTGGACGTACCCCTGCTGGCTCTCGGCGAACACGATCTGCGGGTTCTGCGCGTCGAAGAAGCAGTAGAAGCCGTCGCCGCCCTGCACGTTGGTCCAGTCGCTGTTGGCGATCCCCTCCTTGCTCAGGGTGGCGCTGGGGCCCACCCAGTTCAGGTTGTCCTGCAGCCCGCCGCAGATGCGGTACGGCCGGCCGCTGTCCACCTGGATGCGGTAGAACTCGCCCGCGGCGAAGCGGTTCATGAAGTCCCACCCCTCGCCCGCGTTGTAGCTCTGGTAGATGCCGCCGTCGGTGCCCAGCAGCAGCCGCTTCGTGTTGCGGGGGTCGATGGCCAGCGCGTGGTTGTCGCTGTGCACGTTCTTGAACCGGTCCTCGCGCCACGTCCGCCCGCCGTCCTCGGAGACGTGCAGCATGAAGCCGAGCACGTAGACCTTCCTGTCGTTCTCCGGGTCGACGCGAATCTGGGAGAAGTAGAAGGGACGGGGGTTCAGGTTGCTCATCCGCGTCCAGTGCTCGCCCGCGTCGTCGGAGCGGAAGACGCCCCCAGCCTTGCTGTGCACGTCGTCGATGTTGCTGGTCCCGCCCGCGTCGCTCTGCACGACGGCGTAGACGATGCGCGGGTCCTTCGCGTAGACGGAGAGCCCGATCCGCCCCGTTCCCGTGGGGAGCCCCGCGCTCAGCTTGCGCCAGGTGACGCCGCCGTCGGTGGACTTGAAGATGCCGCCCAAGTCGCGCCCGTCGGTGGCGTCCGGCCCCGCGGCGAACGACCACGGCGTGCGCCGCCGCGCGTACAGCGCCGCGTAGAGCACGTTGGGGTTCTTGGGGTCGATGGCGATGTCGCCGCAGCCGACGCGCGTGTCGTACGGCGCGGGGGCGGAGAGCGTCTTCCGCCACGTCGCGCCCGCGTCCGTCGTCCGGTAGCACCCGCGGTCGCTGGCGCTCCACACGTCGCCGGTGGCGGCCACCCACGCGGTGCGCGGATCGGTGGGGTGGACCACGACGCGGGCGATCATCCGCGTTCCCGCCAGGCCGGCCGGCTGCCACTTCTCCCCGCCGTCCGTCGAGCGGTAGACGCCGGCGCCCCAGCTCACGCTGTTGCGGTCGTTCGCCTCGCCGGTGCCGACCCACACCACCTTGGGATCGGAGGGGGAGACGGCGATGTCGCCGATGGACGCCACCTTCTCGTGCTCGAAGATGCCGGACCAGGTGGCGCCGTTGTCGGTGGTCTTCATCACCCCGCCGGTCCCCAGCCCCACGTAGAAGGTGAAGGGATCGCGGGGGTCGTACTCCACGTCCGACACGCGGCCGCCCATGATGGCGGGGCCGATGCTGCGCGCGCGGAGCGCCGGGGTCAGCAGCGTGGAGTCGAACGGCGCGCGGAAGGGCGGCAGCCCGCGGGGCTCGCCCTGGCGCTGCGCGTGCACGGGCGCCGCCAGCGCCGCTACGGCCGCAAGGGAAACGACGGTCCTCCGGATCATGGGGATTTCGGGAGTGGAGGTGGATTTTCGGCCCGGCGTGGTGGGCAGCCGCCGCGCGGGGATCACACGATAGTCTTGGCAAGGGATGGAATCAAATGGAAGTGCGTGAGTGCGTGAGTGCGTTGGTCCGGCTCGCAGGATCTGTTACCGGGCAGGAGACAAGCGCACTCCCGCACTTCCGCACTTCCGCACTTCCGCACTTCCGCACTTCGGTTCAATCGGTTCTTCCTTTGGCGATCTCCCGGAGCAGCTCCTCGTCCGAGAGCGAGTCCTCCCACCCGCCGGGGAGGTGCAGCTCGACGGATTTCGACGCGCCGCTGGGGGTGCACACCACGCGATAGCGCTCGCCCTCCACCTTCGCGGCGTCGCCCGCGTCGCCGGAAAGGCCGGCATACGCCTCTACGCAGGTCCATCGGATTCCCTCGTGATCGGTCACTTCGCGCGGCACGTGCATCTCCGTGTAAGGGTTCATTGGCCGCGCCGCTTCTCGCGAAATGCGGACCGCCGGGTAGATGGCGCCACCTCCGGCCCGCGGGCCGCGGACGTTCATCCGCATCACCTTCGCGCAAAATCAACAAGTAGACACTTGCTGGCGCGTGTTCGGGCCCATAAGCTACCCAGTGTGCTAAACTTGCAGGTTCACATGGTAAACGCCACGGGGCGTTTACGGACGGGCGGGCCTGAATGGCTTCGTCCGGCCGCAATCCGTCCATCGACGTGCTGCGCGACGCCGTCCGGCGCGCGCAGCAGGACGGCGTGTCGCTGGCGGCGCTGGGCGCCGCGATCGGGCTTTCGGCCGCCGGGGTGCTGAAGTTCCTCCGCGGCTCGGACCCGCGGCCCAGCACGGTCAAGAAGCTCCACACCTGGTACAGCTCGCGCCCGCCGCTGGAAGACGGGCCGCAGCTGGCCACGGTGCAGCCCACGTTCGACGGCTTCCTCCCCGGCCTTCCCGACGACGACCGCGCGGAGCTCCTGCGCGTCTTCCGCGACCACGCCGCCACCCTGTACCAGAAGCGCGGCACCGCGCCCGCCCGCTGGATCACCCAGCTCGCCGAGTAGCATCTTCATCCACCGATCTCCCCCGCCTCGCAGCCATCGGCCGCGGGGCGGTTCTGCATCCCCCCACACGATCTTCCGCGCGTCACCCCTCTTCGCGCGGGCTCCCGTCCCGCTGCTCGCCGTCCCTGTCCCCTGTAACCTGTCCCCTGTTCTCCAGAATTCGTTCACCCATGAAGCAACCCCCTTGTGCGGCGCCGGGGCAGCGCTCAAGCTTAGCCGCATGTTCATGAAACGAGTCGCAATCACGGGGATGCTGGCGCTGGCGCTGGTCCCCGCCGCGCCGCCCGCCCGGGCCCGCGCGCAGGACGGGATCGGCGAGTACCGCGGCGCGGCCGCGCTGGGGCTGGCGCTGCGGCGTCTGGGCACCACCAAGCGCGTGCTGATGATCGGCGCGCACCCCGACGACGAGGACACGCAGCTGCTGGCCGGCCTCGCGCTGGAGCAGGGCGCCGACGTGGCCTACCTCTCCCTCACCCGCGGCGAGGGCGGGCAGAACGGCATCGGGCCGGAGCTGCACGAGGCGCTGGGGCTGCTGCGCACCGAGGAGCTGCTGGCCGCGCGCCGCGTGGACGGCGCCACGCAGTTCTTCACCCGCGCGTACGACTTCGGGTTCAGCAAGAACGCCGACGAGGCCTTCCGCCACTGGCCGCGCGAGGAGGTGCTGCGCGACGTGGTGGGCGTCATCCGCCTCTGGCGCCCCGACGTGGTGATCGCCGTGTTCACCGGCACCCCGCGCGACGGCCACGGCCAGCACCAGGTCTCCGCCATCATCGCCCGGGAGGCGTTCGAGGTGGCGGGGGATTCGGCGCGCTTTCCCGAGCAGATCCGCGCCGGGCTCAGGCCCTTCCGCGCGGCGAAGTACTACCAGTCGCAGCGGGGAGACAGCACCGGCGCGACGGCCGCGATCGCGCTGGGGGGAATGGACCCGCTGATCGGCCGGTCGCCCTTCCAGCTGGCGATGGCCAGCCGCTCGCGCCACCGCTCGCAGGACATGGGGCGCCCGGAGCTGGCGGGGCCGCGCTTCGGCTACCTGCGCCGCATCGTTCCCGCCGGGCCGGCCGGGCGCGAGCGCTCGATCTGGGAGGGGATCGACACCACGCTGGCCGAGCGCGACGCGTCGCTGGCGCGCTACGACCGCGCGGTGGCCGAGGCGCGCACCGCCGCGAACGTGCTGCGGCCCGACGCGCTGGTGGAGCCGCTGGCCGCCGCGGTACGCGCGCTGGAGCCGCGGCAGGGCGGCGCGTCCGGGCTTCCCTTCACCGCCGACAACGAAGGGCGGCAGGCCGAGCAGGCGCTGGCGATGGCCGCGGGGCTGGAGCTGGACGCCGTGGCGGACGACGAGCGGATCGTTCCCGGGCAGGACTTCGCGCTGGAGGTGACGCTCTGGAACGGCGGCGCCCGCGCGGTCACCGTCTCCGCGCTGGAGCCGCGCCTCCCCGCGGGGTGGACGGCCACGGCGCAGGACCCGCTTCCCGGCGGCGAGGTGGCGCCGGGTGCGCTGGTCCGCCGCCGCTTCCGCGTGCGCGTGCCGACGGACGCATCGCCCACCATCCCCTACTTCCTGCGCCAGCCGCGCGACGGCGACTTCTACCGCTGGCCCGCGGACTGGTCGGTGGACGGCCGCCCGTTCGAGCCGGCACCGGTCCGCGCGTCCGCGATGGTGACGGTCGCCGGCGCGGGGGTGCCGCTGGAGCGCGAGGCCACCTTTCGCGCCGTGGACCTGCGCCAGGGCGAGCTCCGGCGCCCGGTCCTGGTCGTCCCCGCCGTCTCCGTGGCGCTGGAGCCGCAGACCAGCATCCTGCCGACGGGCGGCGCCGCGCGGCCCCTGCGCTACCGCGTGCGGCTGATGGGCGAGGCGCCACGGCCGGTGAGCGGCACGCTGCGCATCACCGTCCCCGCCGGGTGGCGCGCGGACGCGGACGGCACGCGCCTGACCCTCGCCGCGGGCGAGCCGCACGACGTGGAGGTGCGGGTGACGCCGCCGGCGGGGGTGCGGGCATCGTCCATCCCCGTCTCCGCCGCGTTCGTGGTGGACGGGGGCGAGCGCTACACGCGCGGGCTGCAGGTGGTGGACTATCCCCACATCCGCGCGCGGCCGCTGTACCACGACGCGGCGTCGACGGTGCGCGCGTTCGACGTGCGGGTGCCGGCGGGGCTGAAGGTGGCGTACGTGGAGGGCGCGGGCGAGGAGGGGCCGGGGATCCTGGGCCAGCTCGGCATCACCCCCAGCGTGCTGACGGCGGACTCGCTCGCGGGGGCGGACCTGTCGAAGTACGACGTGATCGTCACCGGCATCCGCGCGTACGAGGTGCGGGCAGATCTGGCGGCCAACAACGCGCGGCTGCTGGAGTACGTGCGCCGCGGCGGCACGCTGATCGTGCAGTACAACAAGTACGAGCTGGTGCAGGGGCACTTCACCCCCTTTCCCATCACCCTGGCCAACCCGCACGACCGCGTGACCGACGAGGCCGCGCCGGTGCGGGTGCTGCAGCCGGCGAGCCCCGTCTTCACCACGCCCAACCGCATCGGCGCGGCGGACTGGGAGGGATGGGTACAGGAGCGCGGCCTCTACTTCGCGCACACCTGGGACCCCGCGTACACGCCGCTGCTGGAGATGAACGACCCGGGCGAGGCGCCCATGCGCGGCTCGCTGCTGATCGCGAAGTACGGGCAGGGGACGTACGTCTACACCGGCCTCGCCTTCTTCCGCCAGCTTCCCGAGGGCGTTCCCGGCGCGTGGCGGCTGTTCGCGAACTTGCTGGCGCTGGGGGCGAAGCCGGGACGGTAGAAGTGCGTGAGTGCGTGAGTGCGTGAGTACGGAAGTACGGAACTGCAGGGGGGGATGAAGGCATCTTCGTACCCGTGAACCCGGGGGAACGATGCGGCGGATGGCGATGGTGATCGGGGCGATGCTGCTCGCCGCGGCGTGCGGTGGCGGCGGCGGAGCGGCGGACGAGGGGGCGGCGGGCGCGGAGGATACGACGCGAGCGGCGGCCGGATCGGCCGCGGCGCGGACGGAGGGTGGGGCGGCGGCGCAGCCGGAGGGCACGCGGACCAGCTGCGGAGGCGGCGGGGACAGCACGCGCGCCGCCTGCCTGGCGTTCGATACGCTGATGAAGCTTGGCCATCCGCCGCGCACGCTGCACCTGGTGCAGCGCGGCGGCACGTTCTGCGTGCACACCATGCCCGGCCGCCGCCCCACCGCGCGCGGCGAGTCCGTCGTGGAGGTCGCCGCCGGCCGCGTCACCCGCGTCTCGCTCGCCGACACCGCCGGGTGTGGGCAGTAGATAGCGAGCCGCCGAGGAGAACCGACATGTCGATCGAGAACGCGAAGGACCTGGAGGGGATGCGGCGCGCGGGGCGGATCGTGCGCATCTGCATCGAGCGGATGAAGCGCGCGGTGCGGCCGGGGGTGACCACCGCGGAGCTGGACCGCATCGGCGGCGAGGCGCTGCGCGAGTACGGCGCGCGCTCGGCACCCAAGCTGGTGTACGGCTTCCCGGCGGACATGCTCATCAGCGTGAACGACCAGGCGGTGCACGGCATTCCCGGCGCGCGCCGGCTGGTGGAGGGCGATCTGGTAAAGCTGGACGTGACGGTGGAGAAGGACGGCTACATGGCCGACGCCGCCATCACCGTTCCCGTCGGCCGCGTGCCGGAGCGCCGCCGCGCGCTGGTGGCCGCGGCGAAGGGCGCCTTCGAGAAAGCGATGGAAGTCGCCACCGTGGGCAACCGCGTCTGCGACATCGGCCGCGCGGTGGAGACCGAGGTGCGGCGCCGCGGCTTCAACGTGGTGCGCGAGCTGGCCGGCCACGGCATCGGGCGCACCATCCACGAGCCGCCCAGCGTGCCCAACCACTACGACGGCCGCATGCGCCAGCCGCTCACCGAGGGGCTGGTGATCGCCGTGGAGCCCATCGTCACCGAGCGCTCGGGGCGCACCGTGGAGGACGCCGACGGGTGGACCGTGCGCACGGAGGACGGCGGGTTCGCCGCGCACTACGAGCACACCATCGTCATCACCCGCGGCAAGCCGATCCTGCTCACGGCGGCCTGACGGTAGCGATGCCGCCGCGGACGCTGTTCGTCATCCTGGTCGCTCTCGCCGCCGCGATCGCCCTCGCGCGGTGGCTGGCGGCGCGGCGCGGCCGGCCGAAGCGCGTGCACCACGACGACCCGCTGCAGCAGATCGACGCGGACTTTCCGCCCGAGCACCGCGCGGAGGCGAAGGCGCTGATCGAGTCGATCGCCGCGCATGCGAAGCCGGACGACCGGGCGATCATCTGGCGGCGCACGGTGGACGCGGCGCGCGGCGACATCGGCAAGCTGCGGCGGAGCACCCCCAGGGCCATCGCCGCGCTGGACCGAATCTACCGTCTCCTGGGCGACGGCCACTCCACCGAGACGTGAGTCTTTGGCTACACCAATCATCTACGGACGAATGCGGACCATCTCCCGACCCTCGGCGCCGCTCGCTCTCATCGCCCTGCTCGCCTCGTGCGGGGGCGGCGACCAGCGCGAGGTGCTGACCATCTACTCGACCCACGGGCGGGAGATGCAGCAGGCGTTCGAGAAGCGCTACGAGGGGCTGCACCCCGGCGTGGACGTGCAGGTGCTGGACATGGGCTCGCAGGAGGTGCTGGACCGCCTGCGCAGCGAGCGCGCGAACCCGCAGGCCGACGTCTGGTGGGGCGCCCCGGCGCAGACCTTCGAGGACGCCGTGCGCGACTCGCTGCTGGAGCGCTCGGCGCCGACGTGGGCCGGCGCGGTCGGCGCGGACGCCAAGTCGAGGGACGGCTTCTGGTACGGCACGTATCTCACCCCCGAGGTCATCGCCTGGAACAGCGCCGCCGTCCCGGCCGCGGATGCGCCGAAGGACTGGGACCAGGTGCTGGACCCGCGGTGGAAGGGGAAGGTGCTGATCCGTGACCCCATGGCCAGCGGGACGATGCGCGCCATCTTCGGGATGGTGATCCAGCGCGGGATCCGCGCGGGGCGCGACACGGCGGCGGGGTTCGACTGGCTGCGCCGGCTGGACGCGCAGACCAAGGAGTACACGCTGAACCCCACGCTGCTGTACCAGAAGCTGGCACGGCAGGAGGGGCTGATCACGCTGTGGGACCAGCCGGACATCGACGCGCTGAAGGCCAAGGGCAACGCTTTCCCGATCGACTACGTGCTCCCCGCGAGCGGCACGCCGGTGCTGGTGGACGGCGTCGCGGTAGTGCGCGGGACGAAGCACCAGCAGGCGGCGCGCGATTTCGTGGAGTGGATCGGCGGCGCGGGCGTGGTCCCCGCCGCGCGCGAGTTCTTCCGCCTCCCCGCCCGCACCGACGTCCCCGACGACTCGCTGCCACCCAGCCTGCGCACGGTGAAGGCGAACCTCCACCCCGAGCCGATGGACTGGGCCCAGTTCCAGGCCAAGTCGCCCGAGTGGATGCGCTGGTGGGACGAGCACGTGCGCGGAAAGGGCGGGCGGTGAGGAGAATGGCGCCGCAAGAAACGGTGGCTGAAGCCCCGGCTACAACCAGAGGAAGCCTGCAGCGCGGGCTGGTATCCATGCGGCACGGGATTGGGCGCGCACTCGCGGTTCCGCAGTTGAAGCCTCGCGCAGTTTGCGAGGCTTTCCGTAGTTGTTGCTGCGGCTTCAGCCGCCGGTGGGGTGGTGAGGGATCGCTCTCCGGATCTTCCGTGGCGGGGGGCCGATGCTGACGCTCGAATCCCTCACCCGGCGCTTCGGAGAGACGGTGGCGGTCGACGACGTCTCGCTCGAGGTGGAGCAGGGCGAGTTCCTTACGCTGCTGGGACCCAGCGGGTGCGGGAAGACGACCACGCTGCGGATGATCGCCGGGTTCGAGATCCCGACCAGCGGGCGTGTGGTGATCGCCGGGCGCGAGGTGACGGGGCTGAAGCCGCAGAAGCGCGACGTGGGAATGGTCTTCCAGAACTACGCGCTGTTCCCGCACATGAACGTGTGGGACAACGTGGAGTTCGGCCTCCGCTCGCGCGGCGTGTCGCGCGCCGACGCCAGGCCCAGGGTGGAGCGCGCGCTGGCGCTGGTGGAGATGGAGGGATACGGGAAGCGGAAGGTGCAGGCGCTCTCCGGCGGCCAGCAGCAGCGGGTCGCGCTGGCCCGCGCGCTGGCGCCCGAGCCGCCGCTGCTGCTGCTGGACGAGCCGCTCTCCAACCTCGACGCCGCGCTGCGCGAGCGCACCCGCGACGAGCTGCGCGCGCTGCTGAAGCGCCTGGGGATGACCGCCGTCTTCGTCACGCACGACCAGGAAGAGGCGTTCGCGCTCTCCGACCGCATCGCGGTGATGAGCCGCGGCGTGCTGCAGCAGCTCGGCACCCCGGAGGCGCTCTACGCATCCCCCGCGAACGCGTTCGTCGCCGCATTCCTTGGCCGGGCCAACTTCCTCCCCGCCACGGTCGAAGGCGCGGAGGGCGGAGTCCTCGCCTGCCGCCTGGCCGCGGGCCCGGTGTGGCGCGCGCGCGCGGCGGACGGGTTCGAGGCACGGCCGGGCGCGGAGGTGCGGGTGATGGTTCGCCCGGAAGCGCTCCGCATCACCCGTGGCGCATCGGACGATGGACTGCGCGGGCGCGTGCTCGATCGACGGTTCGCGGGCGCGCTCTCCTTCTACCGCATCGCCGTGGACGGCGGCCCCGAGCTGCTGGCGCCGGGCGCGGGCGAAGCGGCCGCCGCGGGTGACGAAGTCAGCATCGCCCCCGCGCCCGGCGCCGCGATCCTCGCGTTCGCGCCCGAAGGCGGCTGAGACCGAGTTCGGGGATCGATCGTGCGATCCGTCAGCGCACGTGCGACCTCGCCTGTAGATCCTTCGGCCTGCAACCGTTCGTGCGGAGGCAGCGACGGTGTGACCCGCCTCAGGAGGACGTCATCTCTGTGCGTTTGCAATCATAGGTGATTGTCAGATCCGGTATTTCCCGAGGGAGAGATGAATCGGCCGCGCGGGGATGCTGTCCCGGCGCGGCCGATCTTCATCTACCGGCAACCCGATTCCGCTACTGGCAGGGGCCGAAGCAGCTGGGGTCCTGCTGGGTCAGGCAGAGGCACGCCGGGGAGCCGCTGCAGCTGGTGCCGTATCCCGTGCAATCGAACGTCCCTTCCCGCGCAGCCACCGTCCCGCGCTGCCGCTCCTCGTTCGCGATGGCGAACGACTCCACGCGCAGGCCGCCCACGTCGAGTTGGATCTTCCGCATTCTTCAACTCCCGTCCTGATTGTGAACCGGCAGTGCATCACCCGTGACCAGCCACGGATGACGAGAGAATAGAAGGCAGAGGCAGCCTTCCTCCGGGCGGATCAGCCGCACCAGCCCGGGCTGGGGCAGGTATCGGAGAGCTGCGGGCACGTGACGGTGCAGCCGCCGGTTCCCGGGCACGCCGCGCCCGATCCGCAGTTGTAGCACGTCCGGTCGTTGCAGGTGGGCTCGCAGGTGCACGACAGCTGCCAGGTGTCGCCCTCGTGGCAGAGCTCGTAGTAGGCGCTCAGGTACCCGCGGACCGTTCCGGCATCTCCCGGCGCCTTCGACGGCTCGAACGACTCGACCGTGAGCGCTTCGATCTCCAGCTTCAGCTTCCGCATCTTCATCTCCCGTAAAGTGGATGAGTGGGGTGGGTCCGGAATGGCGCGCGGAGGTGGTCAGCCGGGCCGCGCGGCCGGCGAGCGGAGGCGCCGCGGCCCCCGCGGGAGTTCAGACGTGCGTCACGGCAGCGTGTCCACCAGCAGCCGCAGCACGCCGTCGGGGTTGTCGGTGTTGATCCAGTGTCCGCCGGGGAGGAGATGCAGGAACACACGGCCGGTCGCCTGCGCCGCCGCCTCCACCCGCGCGGCGGATTCGGCGTCCAGCGTGTCGGAGCGGCTGGCCTTCACCACGTGGATCTCCACGCCGGCGGGCGGGTTCTCGATCGCCCCCCACAGGTCGGTGCGGAAGAAGTCGCGCAGCATCTCCTCCATCGCGTCCAGGTCGATGCGCCAGACGTAGCGGCCGTCGCGCGGCTCCAGGTTGATGGCCATCCACTGCGCCACCCCCTCGTTGTAGTCGCACGCCACCAGCCGCTCCACCAGCTCGGATCGCGAGTCGAAGTCGCGCGGGAGCGAGCGCACCGACTCCAGCATCTCCCACGCGGTCCCCTCTGGCGCGCGGACGGCGGGGGTGCTGTCCATCACCCACACCTGGCGCAGCTCGGAGCCGTGGTGGAGCGCGTAGGTGAGCGCCACTTTGCCGCCGAACGAGTGCCCCAGCACCGCGGCCGCGTGGAGATCCAGGTGCTCCACCAGCCGGTCCACGTCCGCGGCGCTGGCGGCGATGGTGTGCGGCCCGGCGAAGCCGCGCGACTGTCCGTGGTTGCGCAGGTCGACCAGCACCGCGCCCCACTCCGGCCGCGCGTCCGCCAGCCGCCGCGCGATGGAGCCCCAGTTCCGCCCCGCGCCGTAGATGCCGTGCAGCACCAGCAGCCACCGCTCCGGCTCGCGCCCCGCCGCCACCACGCGCGTGTGCGCGAGAATCGGGTTCTCCGCCATTTTGCTCTACCGCCGCCCTGACCGTGAGATGAGTTGAGGAACGAACGTAGCGCGAAGGAGGCGCAGAGGGCTAGGGAGGTGGGCGATCGATCCTGTTTACCTTCGACAGGCCTTGGAGCGCGTGGGTGATGCAGTTGAAGCCTCGCGCTGTTTGCGAGGCGCCGCGCCTCCAGCCGCCTTCGGGTGCCATAGCGGGCGATTGTTGGCTTTCCGCCGGGGGGATATCTTCTCCGCTCGTTCCTTTTCGATGCGGACAGCGGTGGAAGGCGGGGGATGGAGATCTTCAAGGAGTTCGGGTTCGAGGCGGCGCACCGGCTGCCGAACGTGCCGGAGGGGCACAAGTGCGCGCGGCTGCACGGCCACTCGTTCCGCGTGGAGGTGCACGTGCGCGGCGACCTCGACCCGCGGCTGGGTTGGGTGATGGACTTCGCCGACGTGAAGGCCGCGGTGAAGCCCATCATCCATCAGCTGGACCACTACTACCTGAACGAGATCGAGGGGCTGGAGAACCCGACCAGCGAGGTGCTGGCGCGCTGGCTATGGACGCGGATCCGCCCCGCGCTCCCCGGCCTCGTCCGCATCGTAGTCCGCGAAACCTGCACCTCCGGCTGCACCTACCAGGGCGAAGACGAATAAGCGCGCGAGCCATCGGCCGCGCGCTACGCTTCATGTGCCTCTGCTCTACGGTTTCCGGAGAAAGATCGGCGCATCGGACCCACTCACGTGCTGCCGCGCCCACAGATCCTTCGGCCTGCAAAGTGTTGTGCGGGTGAGAGTTGCGGTGCGGACGGCCTCAGGATGACGTCGGGGTGCGGTGCAGATTCAGAAGCTGATCTACAGAATGGTGTAATCCCCCCACGGCTGTACCGCCGCGATCGCAGTGCATCACCCCGATACCCGACCGGCAGTCCCGAAGGGACTTTGTGCAGTTGTAGCCGGTGAATTCATTCACCGTCCGCGTAGCCAGCGCACTCCCGCACTCACGCACTGCCGCACTTCAGTTCCATACTCCCGTACTTTCGTACTCCCCGTACTTCCCTACCCCGGCAGCCGCACCGTGAACGTGCTCCCCTCGCCGGGGGCGGAGCGCGCCTCGATGTCGCCGCCCAGCAGCTGTGCCAGCCGCCGCGCGATGGCGAGCCCCAGGCCGGTGCCCCCCGCGCGGCGGACCAGCGGGTGCTCCGCCTGCCAGAACGGCTCCCAGATGCGCTCCAGATGGTCGGCGTGGATGCCGATTCCCGTGTCGGCGATGGTGACGGCCACGCTGCCGGAGTCGCGGTGCGCCTTCGCGGTCACCGCGCCCGCCTCGGTGAACTTCACCGCGTTGCAGAGAAGGTGGCCCACGATCTGGCGCAGCCGCGCGGCGTCGGTGTCGGCCATGCAGTCGCCGTTCATCTCCACCGCCACCTCGATACCCCGCGCCGCGGCGTCGTGGCGCACCTCGCGCGCGGCCTCGCCCAGCAGCGCCTGCACGTCCACCGGCGCCAGGCGCACCGCCTCGCCGGAATCCATCCGCGCGTAGGAAAGCACGTCCTCGATCATCCCCAGCAGCTGTCGGGCGCCGGCGCGGATGCGGTCCAGGTGGCGCGCCTGCATCTCCGTCAGCGGCCCCGCCTCGCCATCGCGCAGCAGGTCGGCGAAGCCGGTGATCACGTTCAGCGGCGTCTTCAGCTCGTGCGTGACCACGGCCAGGAAGCTGCCCTTGGCCGCCGCCGCCGCCTCGGCCTCGGCGCGGGCGATGCGCTCGCGCAGGAGCAGCGTCTCGCGCTCGGCCTCGGCGCGCTTGCGCTGGGTGATGTCCTCGGCGATGCAGTACACGCCGATGATCTGCCCGTCCACCACGATGGGCAGCAGGCGCACGCTGACCTCCACCCGCGTGCCGCTGCAGTGCGTGAACACCGTTTCGGTGAACTGCGGCTCGCCGCGCGCCGCGGCGGCGAAGAACTCGCGCGCCGAGGCGCGGGCGCCGGGGTTCACCAGCGTCCAGAACGGCTCGCCCACCAGGTCGTCGGCCGCGTAGCCGGTGAGCGCCTCGGCCGCGGGGTTGGCGGTGCGTAGCCGCCCGTCCAGGTCGAACGAGCAGACGGCGTCGGGGTTGTTCTCGAAAAGCGAGCGGTAGCGCTGGCGGCTTTCCTCGTATCTCCGCGCCACTTCCCGCCGTTCGGTCAGGTCGCGCATCACCACGCCGTAGCCCACCATCCGCCCCTCGGCGTCGTGCACCGCGGTGAGGACCACGCTGGCCCACACGCGCGAGCCGTCGCGGCGGACGCGCCACGCCACCGCCTCGCACCGCCCCTGCGCCCCGGCGATGCGCAGGTCGCGCTCGGGCGCGCCGTCGCCCGCGTCTTCCGGCGGGTAGAGCACGGAGACGGGCTGGCCCACGATCTGGTCCTCGGCCCACAGCGTCATCCGCTCGGCGCCCTCGGTCCACGTGGCCACGCGGCCGTCGGGGCTCAGCATGAGAATGGCGTAGTCGGTGACGTTCTCCACCAGCAGCCGGTACAGCTCGTCGCGCGAGTGCAGGGGCGGAGGTGGGGTGGGATCGGGAAGGGAGGCGCGGCGGCGTTCGGGCATGATCGGGCGGGGCATTCACGGGGTCCGAACCGGGGGCGGGAGACAGAGTTACCGAAAACGGCCGCTCCGCGCCAGAGGGGGATGCGGGGATCGTGGCGCACGCCACCTGACGCACGCACCGCCGCCCAGACGGGGTGTCCCTTCGTCTGGCACTTATCCCAAATACGGGCATTCAGTTCGTGCATCCTCGCCGCATCAACCCGACGTCATCCTGAGGCCGGCCACACCGTAACCAGTGTCTACACGACAGGTTGCAGGCCGAAGGATCTATCGCCGCCGCAGCACGTGATTCGGCGAGGTGCACTGATTCTTCCGCCGGATCTGGTATGATATGATACCGAATTCGGCGATCGATCGTGCAATCCGGAAGCTCACGTGTGACCTCGCCTATAGATCCTTCGGCCTTCAACCGCTTGTGCGGAGGGCAACGACGGCGTGGCCGGCCTCAGGATGACGTCTCTCCGTGGCGTTTGTAATGCACAGATGATTGCCAGATCCGGTATGAATCCCGCTAAAAGACGGCTTCACGCAGGCGCAGAGAAGCGGAGAAACAGCGAATCCTCGTCCGCTCCTCCACTTCTCTGCGGATCCAATCTTTTCGGTGTTCAATCCACGATGCTGACCTCTACTCCGCCGCCGGGTGCTCGTCCGGGCCCTCGTCCTCCATCCACACGCTCTTGATGTTCATGAACTCGCGCATCCCGATGCTGCCCAGCTCGCGCCCGTAGCCGCTCTCCTTCACGCCGCCGAAGGGGAGGCGCGGGTCGGAGGCGACCATCGCGTTCACGAACGTCATCCCCGCCTCCAGCTCGTCCACGAAGCGCCGCGCCTCGGCCTCGTCGCGCGTCCACACGCTGCTGCCCAGGCCGAAGTCGCTGTCGTTGGCCAGGGAGATGGCCTCGTCGGCGTCCTTCGCGCGGAAGAGGAGGGCGACGGGGCCGAACACCTCCTCGCGGTACGCCGGCGCGTCCTCGGGGATCTCGGCCAGGATGGTGGGGGGATAGAACCATCCCGGCCCCTCGATCCGCTCGCCGCCGGTGAGCACCTTCGCGCCCCTGGCGGCCGACTCGCGCACCTGCCGCTCCACGTCGTCGCGCGTGCTCTCCATCGCCAGCGGCCCGACGTCGGTATCGTCCGCCATGGGATCGCCCACCTTCTGCGCCCGCATCGCGCGGACGAAGCGCTCGGTGAACGCGTCGTAGACGTCGGCGTGCACGATGAAGCGCTTGGCGGCGATGCAGCTCTGGCCGTTGTTGATGCACCGCGCCTTCGCCGCCGTCTCCGCCGCCAAGTCCAGGTCGGCGCTGGGAAGGACGATGAAGGGATCGCTCCCGCCCAGCTCCAGCACCGTCTTCTTGAGATTCTTCCCGGCGCGCTCGGCCACGCTGCTCCCCGCGGGCGTGCTCCCGGTGAGCGTGGCCGCCCTCACGCGCGGGTCGTCGAGCACGCCCGCGACCGCGTCCGAGCCGATCAGCAGCGTCTGGAACACGCCCTCGGGAAAGCCCGCGCGACGGAAGATGTCCTCGATGGCCAGCGCGCAGCGGGGGACGTTGGAGGCGTGCTTCAGCAGCCCCACGTTCCCCGCCACCAGCGCGGGCGCGGCGAAGCGGAAGACCTGCCAGAACGGGAAGTTCCACGGCATCACCGCCAGCACCGGACCGATGGGGAGATGGCGGACGTAGCTGCGCTTCGCCTTCGTCTCCACCTCCTCGTCGGCCAGAAAGCGCGCGCCGTTCTCGGCATAGTAGCGGCACGCCCACGCGCACTTCTCCGCCTCGGCGATCGCCGACTTCAGCGTCTTCCCCATCTCCATCGTCATGATGCGGGCGAACTTCTCCTTCTCGCCCGCCAGGATCTCGCCGGCCGCGGCCATCTTCGCGGTACGATCGGCGATGGAGGTGCGGCGGTGCGCGCGGAACGCCTCGCCGGCCAGCGCCAGCTTCCGCTCGACCTGCTCCGGCGTGAGCTTCTCCAGCTTCGTCGGCTGTTCCTCGCCCGTGGCGGGGTTGATGGTGGTGATCGGCATCGTCTGCAGGGTGCGAGAGTGCGAAGGTGCGAGAGTGCGGGTCCGGGATGACGCAATCGCCGGGGGCGCGCATCCGCACCCGGCGATCCGGTGTCGACTCTGATGAGGTTCAGGCGTCGTGCGCGCCTGCGGCGCTACTTCCGCGGCCCCACCTTCCAGTGCGCGGTCGCCGTCGCTACCACGTCGCCGGCCTCGTCCTTGATGTCGGTGCGCACCTGCAGGTCGCGCTCCTCGTTGCTCTGCAGCACGGGCGCGGTGGCCTCGGCGGTGAGCGTGCCGCGCGCCTTCTTGTGGTACTCGATCGAGAGCCCCACCAGGATCGACCGCGCGTCCGCCGGCATGGCGAAGTTCAGCGACAGCCCGGTCGCCAGCTCGGCCAGGTTCATCAGCGCGATCGCGTGCACCGAGCGCAGGTGGTTGCGCACGCGGCGGCGGTCGCGGAGCGTGGCGCGCGCGTACCCGGGGCGCAGCTCCTCCACCGTGGCGCCGATGCTGCCGGTGTACGGCACCACGCGCCCCAGCAGCAGGCTGAAGATCTTCTTCCCGCCCGGCCGCCCGCTCCAGGTTTCCCACTGCTTGCGGATGATGCTCTCGGGGCTCGCTGCCATCGGTCTTCGCCGGCCGTCAGGGGGATGGGAATCAGGGAGATGCGGACGCGCCGGAGCATAGACGGCCGCGGGGCCATACGCCAGTCTCCCGCGCGCGCAATCCTGTTATCGATGCGGATCCGATGCGGTTCCCCGGGCGATGCGAACCATCATCCCGTCTCTGATGAACACCCGCCGAACCGCATCGCGGCGCCCTGACATTGCGCCCGTGCAATAACACCCTTGCGCGTCTCGCATCCGCAATCGCATGTTGTGCGCACGGATGCCCCCTCCGTTGCCGTTCCACCTTTCGGAAACACTGCACTTCCGTTCACCGCGGATGAGGAGGTCTTATGACTCCCCACCCCGGAAACGCGCGCGTTCGTGCGTCCACGAACGCCCTGATCGCGCGCGCTCCGAAGGCAGGCACGGCACTCCTTCCCCTGCTGCTGGCCGCATGCTTCGGCCACGGCTCTCCCGCCGAGCCCGCAGCGGCGCCGGCACCCACGCGCGAGGTGCGCTACGAGCGTCCGCCCGGGCGGCGGCCCGATGCATACGTGGCGCCGGGTGCATCGCTCGTCATCCCCGTGCAGGGCGTCCGCGCCGAGCAGCTGCGCGACAGCTATGAATCGGCGCGCACCGGGCACGTGCACCACGCCATCGACATCATGGCACCGGGCGGCACCCCCGTCATCGCGGCGGCGGACGGCACCATCCTGAAGCTGCGCACGGGCGGCAATGGCGGCATCACCATTTACCAGGTGGGGCCGGACGGGCGCACGCTGTACTACTACGCCCATCTCCAGCGCTATGCCGCCGGCCTCTGCGAGGGGATGTCCATCTGGCGCGGCCAGGTGATCGCCTACGTGGGCGACACGGGGAACGCCGGCGCGGGCAACTACCACCTGCACTTCTCCGTGGGCCACCTCACCGACCCGCGGCGCTGGTGGGAGAGCGAGAACACCAACCCGTTCCCGCTCCTGGCCGGCGACGCCGCGCGCCGCACCGCCGCCAGCGGGGGACGGTAGAGGAGTACGAAAGTACGAAAAGTACGGGAGTACGATACGGCCACGGCTCGCACCAAAGTTGACCGAGCGCCCTTCCACATCCTCGGAGGGGCGCTCGATCGTGTGAAATGGATCGGGGGTGACGAGCAGATTGGCCCGGTGCCCGCCTCCGCGCGCGAATGCCTCCCCGCGAGTCCGCGAAGGCGGACTTTGTGCAGTTGTTGCCGCGAATTCATTCGCCCGGCCAGCCCCCGCACGAGAACAGCCGTCGCCGCCGAGTGCACGCAAGCTGTTTCGTACTCTCGTACTTCCGTACTTTCGCACTCCCCGCAACGGAACCCTTGCCGCCGCGCCTCTGCGACGTGATCTTGCAGCAGCCGGCCGGGCGCGGAGTGGACGCGCCGCTCGGCCCGCAGGCGATAATCGCAGTCGCAGCTCACCCCCGAAGGCCCCCGTGGCACCCGGAGTTCCCCCCATGCTTCTCCTCCTCCCCGCCCTCCTCGCCATCAGCACCGGCATGGTGCTGGTGCTGGCCGACGACCGCGTCGGCAAGCGCGCCGCCCGCGGCCCCGAAGCCGGCGCCGCCATGGCCCGCATGCTGGGGATGATCCTGCTGGTCGGCGGCGGGCTGGCCTTCCTGGCCTGGACGCGCTAGCCCAGCTTCTTCACGTAGCGGAACCCCGTCCGCGCGTACCCCAGCCGCTCGTAGAACCGGTGCGCGCCCTCGCGCCGCACCGCCGTGGTGAGCCGCAGCGTCGCCGCGCTGCCATCGCGCGCCCATGCCTCGGCGGCGGCCATCAGCGCGGCGCCCGTCCCCCTCCCCCGCTCCTCCGGCGCCACCGACAATGCGACGACGCGCGGCTGCGGATCGTCGTCCACGATCGTCCAGCCCCACGCCAGCGCCGCCATCCCCACCACGCGCCCCTCCCGCTCGGCCACCAGCGTGCGGTACTCGTCGCGCCCGGCCAGGAGCGCCATCCGCCGCCGCATCGCCGCCTCGTCGCTCGGGTGGTCCATCGCCGTGGCGAGCATCGCCAGCGCGGGCGCGTCGTCCTCGCGAGCATCGCGGATCACCACGCGTCCATCGTCCTCCATCTCCATGGCAGTTGCCGTAAAGTGAATGGGGATCGGGAGATGGATCGCCCTCCATCTCCCTCCGCTGCCGGTGCGCGGGAACGATGTTTGCCGCCCCCCGACCATCCTTTCGAACCCGCAACCGGGAGGATGGAGATGGGCGGCAGGAAGATGGAGGGAGACGAGCAGCAGAAACAGGCCGACGCGCGCGAGGCCCGCGCGCACGGCAAGCTGCCGAGCGAGGTGGGCGCCACCACCGGCGCCAGCAAGCAGCACACCGATGCCGGGCCCGGCGCCACGCACCAGCAGCGGCTGGACCTGAAGCGCGAGGGGAAGGAGGACCAGAGCGACGCCCCCGAGGCCCGCCCCGGCAGCCGCGATCCCGACACCCTCGACCACGAGCGCCACCCGCGCATGTAACGCGGGTCTCACGGAAAGAAGCAGAGCAGCGGAGGCGTTCCCTCTGCTGCCCTGCTTCTTTGTTTCCGTCGATGAAAGATGTAAAGCGCTGGCGTCGTCCTGAGTCGTCCCCGCGCTGCGCACGTCCGGGGGAGGATGAAAAGGAGATCGGCCGTCTAGCGCCGATGCCGCGGAGTGAGCGGATCAGCCTCGCGCAGTTTGCGAGGCTTCCCGTAGTTGTTGCTGCGACTTCAGTCGCCGGTGAGGGGAGCCAGCCCGCGCACTTTTCGCGAAGCCAGATCCTTCGCCGGATCCCCTGCTGACGTGCTGGATGGCGATCGATCCTTCGGCCTGCAAGTGGCAGTGTAGAAACCGGTTGCGGTGAGGCCGGCCTCAGGATGACGTCTTCTTGAGGCTCAGTGCAAGCAGCAGATCTCGCTCGATCAGAACTTCCACTCGATGCCGAAGACGGGGAGGAGGGGGAGGGTGGCCACGGGGCGCGCCTCCTCGTCGCCCGGGTGGTAGCGGTAGAAAAGGGCGTCGCGGCGGTCCAGCGCGTTGATCACGCGCACGTAAGGCGTCAGCTGCGTCTCGCGGCTGGCGATGCGCGGGGTGAAGGTGCGCGACACCTGCCCGTCGATGCGCAGGAAGTCCTGCGGCGCGGTGCCGGGGATGGCGGAGCCCTCCTGCAATTCCACCGACGCGGGCGCCGTGATCGCCCCGTCCAGCCCGCCGGGGCTGGCGCCCACCGCGCTGTACGGCAGCCCCGAGCCGTAGGCCACCCGCACCTCCACCCGCCCGGGGCGCCCCTTCGCCGTCACCCCCGCGCTCAGCGTCTGCCGCCCGCTGAAGCGCGACGACACGCCGGCCGAATCGGGGCCGGACCAGTACCACGCCAGCGCGTACCCCATCCACCCGCTCACCGCCCCCTCGCCGCGGCGCACCCACACGTCCACCCCCGAGGCGTAGTTCCCCACCAGGTCGGGATCGGGAAGGTCCTGGAAGTGCTTCCAGTACCCCTCCAGCCCCAGCCGCAGCCCCGGCACCAGCTCCTGGTCCAGCGAGAGCGCCAGGTGGTTCGACGCGGCCACCACCGGCACGGTGGGAATCCCCAGCGAGTCGGCGACGTCGGTGGCGCCGTAGTCGAACGGCGGCCGGGTGCGCGCCAGCACCAGCTGGTGGTAGCGCCCGCCGGCCAGCGTGAGCGTGGCATGGCTCCCCATCAGCCAGGTGGCCGACATGCGGGGAGAGAAGGAGATGAACGGCCCCCCGGCGTACGTGTCGCCGCGCAGGCCGCCGCGCAGCACCCACTGGCGCCCGGCGCGCCACAGCCCGTCCACGTACCACCCGCCCACGGTGGCGAAGGTGTCGCGCTGGAACCAGAGGCGCTCTCCGTCGCGGCGGTCCAGCACGCGGTGGTGCGCCCACATGCGGTCGTAGGCGTAGCCGTACCCCAGGCGCACGCCGCCCGGGAGCTCGCGGTTGAAGTCCAGCGCCAGCCGGGCGCGCGACAGGTGCGACTTCAGCACCCAGCGGTCGGCCGCGTTGGGCAGCCACGCGTCGAAGTCCGACATGGCCACCGTCAGCTCGCCGTCGGCGCCGGTGATGGGGCCGCGCAGCCGCAGCGAGCCCGCGTCGTTGCTCCAGCGCAGGAAGTTGTCGCGCCAGGGGGTGGTGTCGATGCGCACCCCCTCGGCGTTGGCGAACCCCATCACCGAGAGCGAGGCGCCGCGCCCCAGCCCCACGTCCAGCCGCGCCAAGCCGTCGTTGTAGGCGTAGGGGAAAGGCTGCCCCTCGAGCCGTGCCAGCGTGGCGCCGTGCACGCCGCGGGCGGCCAGCAGCAGCGCGGCGCCCTTCCACAGCGGCCCCTCGGCCTGGCCGCGCACGGCGACGAGGTCCGCCGCGGCGCCGCCGGACCAGCGGTCGCGCGCGGGGGCGCGGGTGGCCAGGTCCAGCACGTAGCTCACCCCGCCGTCGTAGCGCGCCGGGGCACCGCCCAGGTACAGCCGCGCGGAGGAAAGGAGGCCGGGCTCGAACGACTCGATCAGCCCGCCCATGTGGAAGGGCGCGTACACCGGCGCGCCGTCCAGCAGCACCAGCTTCAGGTTGGCCGCCGAGCCGCGCACCAGCAGCACGTCGCCCCCGGTCCCCCCGCCGCCCGACGAGCCGTGCGGCGGGTCCATCCCCGTTCCCGGCCCCTCCAGCGCGGGAAAGTCGGTGAGGGCGGCCTCGCCGCGCGGAGCGGGGTCGGTCTCCGCCCCGCTCTGGCCCGCGCCCACCGCCGAGACGGCGTCCAGCATCAGCGGTCGGTGGCGGAGCGACACGTCCACCACCACCTCGCCGCGCGCGGGAATGACCACGCGCACCTCGAAGGGCTCGTGGTCCAGCGAGTGCACGCGCACGGTCTGCGGCCCGGCGGCCACGTGGGCCAGCCGGTAGGTGCCGGAGCTGTCGGTAAGGGTGTGGCCGCCGGCCGAGACTTCCACCACGGCCGAGGGGAGGGGGGCCCCGCTGGGGTCGCTTTCCACCGTACCGCGAATGCCGCCCCAGGACGTATCCGGGGCGGCGGCGGTCAGGATGAGGAAAGCGGCGAGCGGAGCCAGCATGATGAGCGTCGTCCTGCGTGGACGGGGGAAGAGGGAGCGGGCGCGGGGCCCGCGCTCACCCACCCACGCGGAAGACCGGACCCTCGCCCGCCGCGGGCGCCAGCACCCGCAGCGCGTCGCCGTCCTTGGCCACGTACACGCGGCCGTTCACTTCCACGCTGGCGGCGCGGGCCGAGCGGGGAAGCTGCACCTCCAGGATGCCCGCGCCCGCGCCGACCACCTCGATCCTACCCGGCGCGGTGCGGAAACGTGCCGCCGTGGCGGCGGGCCCGCGCGCCAGCACCCCGGCCAGGTCTCCATCCACCAGCCGGGCGCGCACTTCCACCTTGCTGGAAACGTTGCTCAGCACCACGCGCACCGCCCCGCCGTCCGCGCGGATCGACACCCCCGAGGGCGACGCCTCGGGCGGGATGGCGGGCCTCGGCGCGGGGGCCGGGGGGGCCGCGTGCACCGTCGGCGCCACCGTGGCCTTCTCGCCGGGGACGACCGTGCTCACCACCCACTCGTGCACGCCGGTGCCGGGCACGGCCGCGGCCACCCCGGCCAGCGCCAGCACCAGCACCGCCGCGCGGGCCAGCGTGCGGCGCGCCTCGGCGTAGCGGCCGGCGCGCAGCCGGCGCGCGCGCAGCGCCATGGTGGCCTGCGCCACCGGCGCCGGCACGTCGGCCAGCGCCAGCAGCCCGCCCGCGCGCTCGTGCACCGAGCGCAGCGCGCGCAGCTCCGCCGCGCAGGGGGCGCACCCCGCCAGGTGTGCCTCGGCGGCCGCGCGCTCGGGCGGCGGAAGCTCGCCGTCCATCAGCGCCTGCAGCGCGCCTTCACCCAAGTGCCTGTTCACCGTCGGTCTCCTCAGGGTCCCAGGCCGCCACGAACCGCCGTGCGGCCCGTGCCAGGAGCGTGCCCACCGAACCGGGGGCCACGCCCGCGACCTTCGCGATCTCGTCGTAACGGAAGCCTTCCTCGCGCATCAGCAGCATCTGCCGGTCGCGCGGGGCCAGGCGTGTGAGCGCCTCCCGCACCGCCTCTACGGTGGCCGCCTTCTCGGCGGCCTCGTCGGGGCGGGGGAGCGGCGTGGGGGCCCAGGGGCGCACCGCCAGCAGCCGCTCGCGCCGCTTGTGGGTGCGGGCGCCGTCGCGGAACAGGTTCGTGGCCACGGTAAAGAGCCAGAGCCGCGCCTCGTCCTCGGGCATGTCGCGCCCCAGCAGGCGCACGAAGCTCTCCTGCGCGATGTCGTCGGCCGCGTCGGTGTCGCCCGTCATCCGGTGCAGGTACCGGAAGAGCGACGGGTACAGCCGCCGGAACAGGCCGTCGTAGTCCACGGGCTGGCCGCGGCTCACGCGTGGTCCGGCTCCGGGGCGGAGCTGGAGTGTGGGGATGGGTGCCACGGGCGTGGTGCCATGGGTGCTGGTTCCGCTGGGCGGGCCGGCGGGCGCGCGCGTCGCCCATCCTTCCCCGTCATCCAATGTGGAGAACGCGCCGCCGCAACGCATTGTGACACGCTCCGGCATCGCCCCGCGGTGGTGAATCGTCGATCCGAAAGCTACGCGAGATCGGCCCCGCTGTGTATCCCCATCTCCTTCCCTCCCCCAACTTCCGTCGATCTCACGCGGAGACGCGGAGACGCAGAGAACTCACCTCGCGTTCAGTTCCTCTGCGTCTCCGCGTCTCCGCGTGAGATCCAGCGATGCTCGAGGAACGGGAAGATGGCGATCGGGCGGCGAGGCGATGGATCGTGGCACGGGGTTTCCGGGAACGGACCCCATCCGGCCCGCCGGGTTACAAATCCGTTCGCGGTCCCACACAGGTTCAGACACGATTCGAAAGAGCCGAAAGGTGACGGTTACCGAAGACCTCGTCGACACCAACCCGCTTCTCTCGCGGGAGCTGCCCATCGCCTTCGGCCGCATTACGCCGGAGCACGTGGTGCCGGCGATCCGCCACGCCCTGGCCGAGGCCGAGCGCGAGCTGGAGGAGCTGGTCGCCCATCCGGGCGAGCGGACGTACGAGAACACGCTGGCGCGCCTCGACGAGGTGGGCGAGCGGCTGGGCCGGGTGATCCGGCCGGTGTCGCACCTGGTGCACGTGCTCAGCTCGCCCGAGCTGCGCGGCGCGTACGAGGAGGTGCTCCCCGAGTTCAGCGCCTTCTACGCCCGCCTCCCGCTGGACCCGCGCCTCTGGCAGGTGATCCGCGACTTCGCGGAGACCGGCGAGGCGAAGGCGCTCTCCGGCGTGCGCGCGCGGCACCTGGAGAAGACGGTGCTGGCCTTCCGCCGCGCCGGCGCCGACCTGCCCCCCGACCGCAAGGCGCGGGTGGAGGAATTGAAGATCGAGCAGTCGCGCATCCTGGCCGACTTCTCGAACCACGTGCTGGACTCGACCAACGCGTGGGAGCTGGTGCTGACCGACGAAGCCGACCTGGCGGGGCTCCCCGAGAGCGCCCGCACGCAGGCGCGCGCCGCCGCCCAGGCCAAGGGCGTCGACGGGTGGCGCTTCACCCTGCACCAGCCCTCGTGGCAGCCTTTCATGCAGTACGCCGAGCGCCGCGACCTGCGCCAGCGGATCCACCAGGCGTACATGAGCCGCGCGTCGGAGGGGCCGCACGACAACCGCCCCATCATCCGCCGCGTGCTGGAGATCCGGCGCGAGCTGGCGGGGCTCCTCGGCTACCGCGACTGGGCCGACTACGTGCTGGAAGACAGCATGGCCCGCAGCGGCGGCCGCGCCGTGCGCTTCGAGGAGGACCTGACCGAGCGCACCCGCCCGTTCTGGGAGCGCGAGAAGGCCGAGCTGGAGGCGTTCGCGCGCGAGGAGCTGGGGCTGGAGCGGCTGGAGCCGTGGGACACGGCCTTCGCGGTGGAGCGCATGCGGCTGGCGCGCTACGACCTGGATGCCGAGGCGCTGCGCCCGTACTTCCCGCTGGACCGCGTGCTCGAGGGGATGTTCGAGATCACCCGCCGCCTCTTCGGCGTCTCCGTGCGCCCGGTGGACGCGCCCGCCGACGAGCTCTGGCACCCGCAGGTGCGGGCGTGGGAGATGGAGGACGAGTCCGGCACCGTCCTGGGCCGCTTCTACACCGACTGGTACCCGCGCGAGAGCAAGCGCGCCGGGGCGTGGATGAACGGCCTCATCGTCGGCGGGCCGCGCCCGGAGGGGTGGGAGCCGCACCTGGCGCTCATCGCCGCCAACGTCTCGCCGCCCGAGGGCGCGCGCCCGGCGCTGCTCACCCACCGCGAGGTGGAAACGGTGTTCCACGAGTTCGGCCACATGCTGCACCACATGCTCTCTCGTGTAGAGGTCGCCGAGCTGGGGGGGACGCACGTGCCGGCCGACTGGGTGGAGCTTCCCAGCCAGATCATGGAGAACTGGACCTGGGAGCGCCCCGCGCTGGACCTGTTCGCTCGCCACTGGCAGACGGGCGAGCCCATCCCGGACGAGCTGTACGCCAAGATGCAGGCGGCGCGCACCTTCATGGCCGCGCACTTCCAGATGCGCCAGCTCGCCTTCGGCACGGTGGATCTGGACCTGCACGTGGCCTACGATCCCGCGTCGGGGCAGGACGTGGTGGAGCGCGCGCAGGAGGTGATGGGGCGCTTCACCCACCGCCCCGAGTTCGCGCGCGACCACTTCATCACCAGCTTCTCGCACATCTTCTCGGGCGGGTACGCGGCCGGGTACTACAGCTACCTGTGGAGCGAGGTGCTGGACGCCGACGCCTTCAGCCGCTTCGAGCGCGAGGGACTGTTCAACCGCGAGACCGGCCGCGCCTTCGTGGACTGCGTGCTGTCGCGCGGCGACGACACCGACCCCGACCAGCTCTTCCGCGAGTTCATGGGGCGCGACCCCGACCCCGAGGCGCTGCTGCGCCGCAACCTGGGCGCGGAGTAGCAGGGCGGACCCCGCGCGGCACCGTGCGGGGTCCGGTCGTTTCGGCCGATCGTGGGAGACGGGCGGTTCGGGAGGATTGGACAAATCGCGTCCATACCGCTTCCGTGCACGCTCACTCCCCGGCCTCCGGGCTTCGTTCCCCGGCGCGTGACGGCGGGGGCGGGAGGAGTAGATTTGCTTCCTTCCCGCTCACGTCCGCGCGCCGGGTTCACTTCATACGCATCGCCGTCGCCCTATGCAGCCCGCTCCCACGCCCTCCAGACGGCCGCCGCGCCCCGGCGGCGACATCCACGCCGGCGACGTCACGCGGTGGCCGCTCTCCGGCTACCTGGCCGCGGTCGCGGCGGCGGTCGTGGTCTCCGCGCTCATCGCCACCGAGAACTACTGGGTGCTCATCCGGATGAAGCAGCCGGAGCCCTGGATCACCCTCTTCGCCTTCGAGCTTCCCAACTGGTTCATCTGGCTGCTGGCCACGCCCTCCATCTTCTGGCTGGCGCGCCGCCTTCCCGTGCACGGGCCGCACCGCTGGCGCAACGTGGCGCTGCACCTGCCGCTCAGCGCGGCGGCGGTGTTCCTGACGCTGATCCTGATCGCCGCGGTGAAGGCGCCGTTCCGCGAGGTGCCGATCCCCGGGATGGCGGCCTTCGCCGAGAGCGTGCTGGTGGAGTTCCAGCGCATCTTCGCCACGATCATGCCCTTCTACTTCATCATCCTGGGGGCGGGCACGGCGGTGCAGCTGGCGCGCGAGAGCCGCATCCGCGCCGTGCGAGGGGCGCGGCTGCAGACGCAGCTGGAGCGCGCGCGGGGCGACCTGCTGCGCATGCAGCTGCAGCCGCACTTCCTGTTCAACACCCTGCACGCCGTTTCCGCGCTGATGGAGCGCGACGTGCCCGCGGCGCGGCGGATGATCACGCGGCTTTCCGACCTGCTGCGCCTGTCGCTGGACAACGACTCGCGCTACGAGGTGTCGCTCGAGGAAGAGGTGGAGTTCCTGGACCGCTACGTGGAGATCCAGCGCATCCGCTTCGGGGCGCGGCTGCGGGTGTTCTACGATCTGGCGCCCGGGACGCGCCGCCTGATGGTCCCCCGCCTCCTCCTGCAGCCGCTGGTGGAGAACGCCATCACCCACGGCCTTTCGCGGCTGGAGCGGCCGGGCACCGTGCGCGTGGAGAGCGCCGTGGCCGACGGCCGGCTGGCGATCCGCGTGCTGGACGACGGGGCGGGGCTGGCGGGCGGCGCCGTGGCCCGCGAGGGCGTGGGGCTGGGGAACACCCGGCTGCGGCTTCAGCAGCTGTACGGCGACTCGCACCGCTTCTCCATCTCCGACCGGCCGGAGGGGGGATGCGAGGTGCGCATCGAGCTTCCCGCCGGCACGCTGGAGCGCGCGCCCTCCGCCGATGCCTGGTGGGACCGGGACGAGTGGGTGGAGGGTGCCGGCGCCCCGTATTCCACCGCGGCATAGGCATAGCGCTTCTCCATCCATCGCTGGATCTCACGCGGAGACGCGGAGTCGCGGAGGTCCGGTGTTCACCACCCCCGCGTCTCCGCGGCGCCCCGCCTCGCGTGGAGAGTCGCGGAGTAGAGAAGAAGCGGGAGATGGAGATGAGTTCTCCGCGACTCCGCGTCTCCGCGTGAGATCCAACGGAATCCGCAGGACGAACGAGTCCGGATCTACCCCGATCGATCGAGATCTTCCATCCCCATGCCCCTTCGTTCCCTGATCGTCGACGACGAGCCGCTGGCCCGCGAGCTCCTGCGCCGCATGCTGGACGCCCACGACGACGTGGAGGTGATCGGCGAGTGCGGCAGCGGCACGCAGGCGGTGGACGCCGTGCGCGAGCAGCGCCCCGACCTGATCTTCCTGGACATCCAGATGCCGGGGCTGGACGGCTTCGCGGTGCTCTCGCAGCTCGCCCCCGACATCCCCGAGGTGGTGTTCGTGACCGCGTACGACCAGTACGCGCTGCGGGCGTTCGACGTGCACGCGCTGGACTACCTGCTGAAGCCGTTCGACGAGGAGCGGCTGGCCCGCGCGGTCGACCGGGCGCGCGCCCATCTGCGCCGCCCCGACGCCGGCGGCGACCGGCGGCAGATCCTGGCGCTGCTCGACGAGCTGCGCGGCACGCGCAGCTGGCGCGAGCGGCTGGTGATCCGCGTGGGCGAGCGCGCCTTCCTGCAGCGCGTGGCCGACATCGACTGGCTGGAGGCCGATGGGAAGTACGTGAAGGTGCACGCCGGCCCCGCCGTGCACACCATCCGCGAGACCATGACGCAGCTCTCCGAGGTGCTGGACCCGCGCCGCTTCCTGCGCATCTCCCGCTCGGCCATCGTGAACATCGACCGCATCCGCGAGATCCAGCCGTGGTTCCGCGGCGACTACGTGGTCATCATGCAGAACGGCGCCGAGGTCACCTCCACCCGCGGCTACCGCGACACCCTCAAGTCCCTCCTCAGCGGCGAGACCTGACCTTCCGATTGCTCTCTCGAGACGTCATCCTGAGGCCGGCCTCGAGGAAACCTGTTCCCGCGCAAGCATTTGCAGGCCGAAGGATCCATAGCCGGTCCAAGCACGTCAGCAGAGTCCAGGCACTCATGCCGAATCCGGGAATTCAGTTCGTGCATCCTCGCCGCATCAACCCGACGTCATCCTGAGGCCGACCACACCGCAACCAGTGTCTACACAAGAGGTTGCAGGCCGAAGGATCTAACATTTCCGCAGCACGTGATTCGGCGAGGTGCGCTGATTCTTCCGCCGGATTCGGTATCAGCTCCTTCCGCACTGCCTGAATCCAGAAGGCTCTCGCAGAAGACGGGATGGCCACGGAGAACTGATTCGCTTCTCCCGTGTCCTCCGCGCCTCCGTGAGAGCTTTCCTCCGTTCTGAATCGGCGTCCGACCAAGATTAGCGCCGGGTGAAGATCCCCGACGCAGGGTACAGCGCGAGGGGACCTTCTGCTACATTTCGTGTACTCAGATTGTAAGCTGTGCAACCACAACACGTTACAGATGGAATTGCTCCCGGATCGGCGCGCCCGCTCCGGGAGATGGAAACGAGCGCAGGAGGAGGAAGGGCGATGAACGGACACCGTCGTCAGGCAGACGCGAAGTCACTGCTGATCGCCACCACCGTGGCTACGCTGGTGTACGGCGCCGCCATCGCGGGAAGCACCCGCGCGGCCGCTTCCGTGGACGCGGCCGCCGTCACGCGCAGCCTGGCCGCAACCGCCACGGCGCCGCGCTCCGACGTCGCGGCTGCGCACCAGGCGAAGAAGACGCGCAAGCTGGAGCTGGCCCCGCTGAGCCAGGCCGAGGCCGCCGTGCTGGCGCAGGTGAACGCCGGTGCCTTTCCCGGCGCCGCGCTGGCCGTGGGGCGCGAGGACCAGCCGGTGCTGGAGCGCGGAATCGGCCGCATCGGCTGGAGCTCGTCGGCTGCGCGGGTGGACCCGGACCGCACCGTGTACGACCTGGCCTCGCTCACCAAGGTCGTTGCCACCACGCCGGCGGTGATGCTGCTGGTGGAGGACGGGAAGATGGACCTCGACGCGCCCGTCATCCGCTATCTCCCCGAGTTCGGCGGCGGCGCCCGGGACCGCGTCACCATCCGCCAGCTGCTCACGCACTCGTCCGGGCTCCCGGCGGGCGTGGAGCTGGACGCGGGCACGCCGGAGGGCAACTGGAAGCAGCTCCTGCGCACGCCGCTGGTGCACGCGCCCGGCGAGGCGGTGGTGTACAGCGACGTGGGGATGAACGTGCTCTTCGCCGCCGCCCAGCGCGCCGCGGGCGAGCCGCTGTACGGGCTGCTGGACCGGCGCGTGTACGGCCCGCTGAAGATGCGCAGGACCACGTACCTTCCCGGCGAGGGGTGCCAGACCTGCGCCCCCACGCTGCGCGACGAGAACGACGCGCCGGTGCAGGGGCTGGTGCACGACCCCATCGCCCGGCGCCTGGGCGGCGTGGCGGGAAACGCGGGGCTCTTCTCCACCGCGCACGACCTGGGTCGCTTCGCCGCGATGATGGCCAACGGCGGCGAGCTGGACGGCGTCCGCATCTTCCGCGAGGAGACGGTGCGGATGTTCGCCGGGCGCCAGGTGGAGACGCGCGCGCTGGGATGGGACACGCCGGGCCCCAACGGCAGCGGCGGGTTCGGGGCCAGGGCGTCGAAGGACTCGTTCGGCCACACCGGCTTCACGGGCACCTCCATCTGGATCGACCCCGAGCGCCACACGTGGACGGTGCTTCTCTCGAACCGCGTCTATCAGCCGCGCGCGCCCAACACCATCATGGCGTTGCGCCGCAAGGTGAACGACCGCGTAGCCATCGCCGCCGACGACTTCGACATCCACGTCCCCGCGGCGGACTGAGCGGCTGCGGACAGCATCAAGAACAGGCCACTTGCCGGACTCGTGTCCGGCCGGTGGCCTGTTTGCTGCGCTCAACTCGCAATCACTTGACGGCCCGATCCGCCTGCGCGAAGCTTCTCTCCGTGACGGAAAAACACGGACTCGGGGGGATGATGATGCCGGAGACGATGATGCCTCAGGTGACGCTTCCACTGGATGACCAGACCCTTTCGGCGCGCGACCGCTGTCTCGCCGAGGCCGGCGTCCGCATCCCAGGCCGCGGGCCGGTGCGTCCGCTGCGGTTCGCGGGCCGGCGGCGGCCGCGATGGATGGCGGCGCTGATCCGGCTGTTCTCCTGAGGCGAACACCGCGCTTCGCGCGACCACGATGGATGAAAGGAGGCGTCCTCCGGAGTCGGAACCGGTTGCCGAGCCGAACAGCCTCGCGCGGTTTGCGAGGCTTCCCGTAGTTGTTGCTGCGGCTTCAGCCACCGGTGAGGGGCCAGCCGGCGCACTTCCATTCAGCTCAACGGAAATGCCGGGCTCCGGGTGAGTTCTCCGTTAACTCCGTTCCCTCCGTGTGACACTTCTCTGTTGAAGTCCCTTGGAAGAGCGGACATGCAGAGGATGGTACGCCGCCTGCTCTTCGCCCTCGCGCTCGGTCACCATGAATCCGGAGCGCGAGTGCGCCTCACCAGGCTGCTGAACGCCACACGGAAGCTGCTCCGCCGCGCGAGCGACGAGCGGCCGCGCGCGCTGCGCCATCTGCCGCTGGTGGAGGAGCGCGCACCGGAGCCGGGGCGCACCATCGCCTTCGTCTTCACGGGAGATGGGAACTGGGCGATGCTCATCCGCGGCCTCGCACGCGAGCTGGCGAAGCACGGGATCAGCAGCGTGGGGCTGAAGGCGCGCACGTATCTCCTGCTGCGCAAGCGTCCCGACCGCGTGGCGCGGGATGTCGAAGCGGTGCTGCGGCACTACCTGCGGGCGTGGAATGCGGATTCGGTCGTTCTCGTCGGCCTTTCGCGCGGCGCGGACCTGCTGCCGTTCGTCGCGCGGCGGATCCCGCCCGAGCTGCGCGATCGGGTGCGGCTGATGGCGCTCTTCTCCCCCGCGCGGATGGCCAGCTTCCGCTTCCACTGGGGCGACCTGGCCGGCTACCACGAGCGCCAGACCGACGTTCCCGTCATCCCCGAGCTGCAGGCGCTGCGCGGCATCCCCGTCCTGGTGGTGAACGGCACGGAAGACCCCGCCGCGCTGGCTCCCGATCTTCCCCCCGGCCTCGCCGAGATCGTGTTGCTCGACGCCGGCCACAACCTCGCCCGCGACCACCTCACCGCCGCCGAGCTCATCCTCGAGCGGCTGAGGGACGGTGAAGAAGGGTTCGCCCAGGCCGCAGGCGCGTAGCACAGACACGGAAAAGCCGCGGGGAGATCCGGATCTCCCGCGCCTTTTCCGTGTCGCGTGGGCATCAGCCGACAGGGCAGCGCCGGCCAGCGCGCGAGCCCATCGTATCTCACCGCTCCTTGCCGAACAGATCCGCGAACCCGGGTTCCACGGGCTGCCGCTCGTACTCGGTGACGACCTGGCGCGGCGTGTGTCCGCCCAGTTGCGGGTGCGGCGTGTTCTCCCACCCGCGCTGCCGCAGGGCGAGGGTGTCGCGCAGCTCTTCCGGCTCCGTCACGCCGCCGCGCACCGCCTCGTCGTACCAGACCAGCCACCGCCGCTGCACTTCGTTGCGGAGCCTCGCGACCTCGTTGTTCATCAGCGTGGGCCAGCCGTCCCGCGTTCCCGGCAACTCGGAGTCGTGCAGGAACGCCCGCCGGTCGAAGTCGGCCCACAGCATCCCCCGCCAGTCCATCACCTCGTCGTCCCAGAACCCGCCCTCCGGCGCCGCGCCGCGCTCGAGCGCCACGTCGGCGCGCTCCGCCAGCACCCCGGCCGCCCACGGGTAGCCGATCCCCTCCTCCGCCTCCAGCCAGCCGAAGAACGTGCGCAGCGAATCGTCCAGCGCGCGCTCCACGTCCTTCGGCAGCGTCTCCTTCCGCGGGAACCAGTCGTAGAGGTACGTGCGCAGGTCGAACTCGGTGGCGGCCCCGGCGGACACCTCCATCCCGGCCAGGTACTCGCTCCAGACCCGCGCGTTGCGCAGGTGCCGCCGCTGCGCGGCCTTCGAAAGCCCGCGCGCGGCCAGCCACGCCTCGAAACGCCCCACCCGCGCCAGCTCGTGCGCGCGCAGCTCCTCGTACGCGTCCAGCCCGCTCGCCCAGATGTTCCGCAGCGCGGCCCCGGGATCGGCGTTCGGCCCCACCGGCCCGATCGGGTGCGCCACCTCCAGCGCCGGCCAGGGGAGCCCGGGATCGTCGTCGTCCAGCTCGTCGACCGTCGCGATGCTCACGTCCGCCATCTCCAGGATCTCCCGGATCCCCTCGACGGCCGCATCGCCGCACACCTCGCGCGTCACCGCCGCCAGCGCGCCCGTCATCATGCGGACGTGCCCGGCCGTCACGCGAAAGCCCGGCAGGCGCATCCCGTAGATCTCGGGATACCCGCCGGGACCGTCGATCTCCCACCCGGCCCGGGCCACCTCGCGCTGCATGGCGCGCGACAGGTGCGAGCGGCGGTCGAAGCTCACGGTGACGGTGAACCCGCGCATCCGGCGCACCGTCTCCATCGGGTCTTCCCCGTCGAAGCTCTCGTACAGGTCCTCGATGTCGGCGGGATCCGAGTAGAGCGACAGCCCGAAGTCGATCCCCGCGCCCCCCATCACCGCGGCAATGAACGTCTGCCCGTCGTCGAAGGTCAGCTCCAGCGCGACGGTGTCGTCCACGTGCAGCCAGGGCGCGGCGCGGTGGAACGCGGCGGCCGCGGCGTGGAAGGCCGCGATCTCCTCTGGCGTGGCCTCGGTCTCGCGCCAGGTGTCGGGGCGCGACATGTACGCCGCGGGGCCGTCTTCCTCGATGTGCCGCAGCGCCTTGAAAATCGCCTCGTCCAGCTCCGGCATGGGCGCCGCCGCCACCGCGATGCCGCGCGGCTCCAGCCCCGGTGCCAGCGCTTCGACCAGGGCCTCGTCGCGCACGTGCAGCGCCGGCGGCAGCACGCCCACCGTGCGCCCCGCGGTCAGCACGGCCTCGGACACGGCCCGTGCGCGCCCGGCCACGTCCACGGGCCGCTGGGCCAGCACGTCGGCGGCCAGGACGAACCCCGCCGCGCCAACGAGGAGGATCGCGGGAGCGGCGTCCGGGTCCTCGCGGAAGGTGCCCTGGAGCGGAACCACGTCCGCATCCCACGCCTCCGCGGCGCGGGCGGCCAGGTTCCACCGCTCCTCGCCGGGCACGCGCCCGCCGCCCACCAGGCGCAGCGTCCGGCCGGCGGCCCGGTCGCGCTCCATGCAGCACGCCTTGTACTTCCTGCCGCTCCCGCAGGGGCAGGGATCGTTGCGCCGCGGCCCGTCCATTCCCCCCTCTCTCCTGTCTAAATCGTCCACGAACCCGCCCGGAAACAGCTAGCGGGGAGAAGCCCCGGCCCCTCCCCGCGATCCGTCCTTCCCGTCCAGCTCTTCCCCGTCGAGTCCGTCCGGACCGCCGCTCAGCTCAGCAGCCGGAGCGGCATCACCAGGCACAGGTAGTCGGGCGTGTCCTCGTTCCCCAGCGGCTGCATGGTGGCGGCGCGCTCGGGGGCCTTGAAGCTCATCTTCACCTCGTCGGTCGGCATGTAGCGCAGCAGCTCCAGCAGGTACTGCGCGTTGAAGCCGATCTCCAGCGGGTCGCCGTCGTACTCCACCTCCAGCTCCTCGTTCGCGGCGCCCAGGTCCGGGCTCTCCACGCTGAACTTCAGCGACGGCCCGCCCAGCGACATGCGGATCCGGTGCGTCTGGTCGCTGGCCACGATGGCCATGCGGCGGATGGCGCTGTTCAGCGCGCCCTTGTCCGCCACCATGAACTTGTCGTTGTCCTTGGGGATGACCTGCTCGTAGTTGGGGTACGGCCCCTCGATGAGCCGCGTGTACACCTGCACCGTCTCCGAGCGGAAGCCGATGTGGTTCTCCGAGCGCGCCACCTCCACCTGCGCGTCGCCGGCGAACAGGCGCTGCACCTGCTGCAGCGCCCGGGGGTGCACGATCAGGTCGGCCGCCGGCGCCTCGGCCCCCGCCTCCACCGGCAGCGTCATCTTGGCCAGCCGGTGCCCGTTGGTGGCCACCATCCGCATCTCGCCGTCCTGCAGCTGCCAGAGCACGCCGTTCAGGATCGGCCGCGTCTCCTCGGTGCTCGCGGCGAACGAGACGTGGGTGATCAGGCGCTGCAGCTCGGCCCCGGTCACCCGCCAGCTCCCCCCGAAGTCGACCTTCGGGAAAGCCGGGAACTCGTCGCGCGGCAGCCCGTTCAGCTTGAAGCGGGTGCGGCCGCTGGAGATCAGGATCGAGTCGCCCTGCGTGGAGAGCTCGGTGGCCCCGGGCAGCTCGCGCGCGATCTCCTGGAGCTTCTTGGCCGGCGCGGTGATGGCGCCCGGCTCGGCCACCTCGGCCGGCACCCGCACGCTCACCGCGGTGTCCAGGTCGGTGCCGCTCATCCGCACCGCCCCGTCCTCGGCCTCGATCAGGATGTTCGAGAGCACGGGAAGGGTGGTGCGCGTCGGGATGCTCCCCGCGACCGCGCCCAGCCCCTGTTGCAGGTTCTCACGCGTGATGGTGAATCGCATACGCTGTCCGCGGCCCAGGCTGGAGTGACCGGCGCTTTTCCACCGGAAGTCTTACTAGTGCCTTTAGAGTTTCAAAACTCAGTAGTAGTAGTAGAGGGTGTGGATCTGTGGACAGCTCCGCTTCCCTCCCCCTATCTCCATCTCCCGCACCGTCTTCCGGGCTTTCCACGGCTGTGGGGCGGGGTGTGGGGAACTCGCCGGTTCTCCACGCGCTCCACATCCCCACAGCTTCCCCGCGTTTCCCACACCTTTTCCACCGTCTATCCCCAGTCTGTTTCCACAGCCTCGTGACGCTCTTGCGACGGTCCGGCGACAGGCGTGGGGAACGGAGTGCGGAGACGCGCGCAAATACGCGCCGCTCCGGGCGCCTGTCAAGGAGCCGTGCGGAAGGCGTCAGCGCAGGGACGCCCGGACCTTGTCCACGCGCTGCCGGAATCCGGGGTCCGCGGCCATGTCCTCCTCGACCTTGCTGATCGAGTGGATGACCGTGGAGTGGTCGCGCCCGCCGAACAGCTTCCCGATCTCCACCAGCGGCAGGTCGAAGAGCTCGCGGGTCAGGAACATGGCCACCTGGCGCGGCACCGTCAGGTCCTTGGTGCGCTTCTTGGACTGCAGCGCCTCGGGGGTGGTGCCGAACGCCTGCGCCACCGTCTCGCGCACCCGCTCGGGGCTCAGCTCGGGGGCGCCGTTCATCCCTCCGCCGCCGGGGCGCAGCGCGCCGCCCAGCGCCTCCTGCGCCAGCGAGATGTCGATCGGCCGCCCGGTGAGCGACGAGTACGCCAGCAGCTTGATCACCGCGCCCTCGATCTCGCGGACCGACGAGGTGCGGTTGCGGGCGATGAAGGTCAGCACGTCTTCCGAGTCGCGGATCACCAGCCCGTCTTCCTCCACCTTGCGGCGCAGGATGGCCATCCGCGTCTCGAAGTCGGGCGCCTTGATGTCGGCCACCAGCCCCCACTCGAAGCGCGAGACCAGGCGGTCCTCCAGCCCGATCTCCTTCGGCGGGCGGTCGGAGGTCAGCACGATCTGGCGCTGGGCGTCGTGGAGCGCGTTGAAGGTGTGGAAGAACTCCTCCTGCGTGCGCTCCTTCCCCTCCAGGAACTGGATGTCGTCCACCAGCAGCAGGTCGATCTGCCGGTACTGGCGGCGGAACTCGGCCATCGAGCCCTCCTGGATGGCACTCACCAGCTCGTTGGTGAAGCGCTCCGACGACAGGTACATCACCCGCTTCCCCGGGTCGCGGTCGAGCATGGCGTGCCCGATGGCGTGCATCAGGTGCGTCTTTCCCAGCCCCACCCCGCCGTAGATGAACAGCGGGTTGTAGTGCTTGGCCGGCGCCTCGGCCACGGCGTGCGCGGCCGCGGCGGCAAGCTGGTTGTTGTTGCCGACCACGAAGCGGGGAAAGATGTAGCGCGGGTTCAGCGGCACCGTCCGCAGCGACCCGTTGGGGTGCGTGGCGGCTGCGGGTGCGGCGGGGGCCTGCGGCGCGGCGGCGGGCACGGGCGGCGGCGCGATCTCGAGGGGCGGAGGAGGGACGGCGGCGGGCTTGCCGTTCGCCTGGAACTGCACGGACAGGGTAAAGCGCCGCCCGAAGAGCGACTCGCCGATTCCGGTGAGCATCTCGGCGTACTTGTCCTCCACCCAGTCCACCGCGAACGGGTTGGGGGTGGAGACCACCAGAAGCTCCTGAGAGATCGCCACCGCCTGCGTCGGGGCCAGCCAGGTCCGGTATGCCTGCTCGGGGAGCGCAGCCTTGGCGGCTTCCAGGATGCGCGACCAGACCTCCCCTGCGGTGTGCTCCATGACCTCTGTGGGTGGGACGCGAAGCCCTTGAAAACGGTAGGCTCGCAACCTATTCCGGGGCTGTGGATAAGTCAAGGAACCCCGCATCAATGCTGGATTTTCTTCGGTTTACAAGACTCTTGCGCGCGTGCACTTCACGATGTATAGCGGCTGTCCACACCGTGTGTAATCTCCGTCACCCGCCACCTGCCGCGGCTCGCGTAGCAGCAGGGGAAAGATACAGAAAGTGCAGCAGGGGAGATGGAGGGTCGACCATCCGGATCAAGCATCAGCGTGCGGCTTGTCTTCTGTCACGGGATGCAGTCGAGAGATGCCGATGGAATACAGACGGCGGCGGTCGCGGGGGATGCGCGGATCGCTCGGAACCGCGCAAGCGGGGGGGCGGATCACCGGCGCACTCCATCAACTGGACACCTGCCCGCCGCCTCCGGCGACCCCGAATGCCCGCTCCACCTCGTCCAGCCACGCCAGCTCGGTCTCGAACTGGCGGATGGTGAGCTCGATCATCAGCCGTCCCGCCACGTGGCCGGCGCCGCCCTCGCCCTGCATGGACGCCAGCGTTTCGCGCTCGCGGGCGGCCTCGCGCCCGAGGAACGCGCGCCGCCGCGCCACCTGCCTCGCGAGCGCGCCCTCGCGTGCGTGAGAGGCCAGCGCCATCCAGGTGAGAAACGGCGGCGGCGGGCGCTGCTCGGCCCAGTCCTCGCGCTCCAGCGCGTCCTGCAGCGCCTCGCGTCCCTTCGCCGTCGGCCGGTAGACGCGGCGCTCGGGGCCGCCGGCGCCGTCGTCTCCCGCGTCGTCCGCCGTCTCCGTGAACCCCTGCTCCGCCAGCTTCTTCAGCGAGTAGTAGACCTGCGGGCGCGAGATCCCCGCCCAGTCGCGCACCTCGCGATCCTCCAGCTCCGCCGTCACCGCGTAGCCGTGCATCGGGCGCTCGTGCAGCAGCGCCAGCACCACAAGGTCCGCCACCGTCAGCCGCGACGCGCGCTCCGCCATCCGCATCTCCCGTTGCGATGAAGCTCTTGACAGCGAGTAGTCTAAATAAGAATATTGGAATCGTGAATAGTCTTATTGAGACTACCTGCTGACCCGAGCGGCCCGCTGCGCACCAGCATCGCCACCGCCGCACTGCTGCCGGGGCTCGGCGCCGCGGCGGCCTTCCGTTCCGTCCCCCACACCCCGGAGGCAAAGGATGAACAAGCTGACGCCCGTCATCATCGTGGACCAGGTGGAGCCGTGCGCCGCGTTCTGGGAGCAGCGCCTCGGCTTCCGGCGCACCGCCGAGGTGCCGGGAGACGACGGCCTCGCCTTCGCGATCGTGGAGAAGGACGGCGTAGAGGTGATGTACCAGAGCCGCGCCGGGATGGGCGCCGACGCGCCGCCCGCCACGCGCGAGCCCAGCATCCAGCTCTTCATCGAGGTCGACGACCTGGACGCCGCCGAGCGGGCAATGCAGGGCATCATCGTCCTCCCCCGCCACACCACCTTCTACGGGATGACGGAGTTCACCGTCCGCGATCCCGCCGGCACGCTCGTCATCTTCGCGCACCCCACGGCGCAGCCGTCCTGAGCGGGGGACGGCGATCGGCGTGACCGCCGCCGGTTGACGGAACGGCTGAGAATGGCTATCTTGCTTGTCTTTGCCGCTCCTGAACACCGACTACGGGCAGCACCCGAAGGGGTACCAATGAAGCCTTCTTATCGTCCGCGCAACCGCAAGCGGATCAACAAGCACGGGTTCCGCGCCCGTATGGCCACCAAGGGCGGCCGCGAGGTCCTGAACGCCCGCCGGCGCAAGGGCCGCCACCGCCTGGTCGTCGAGATCGGCGGCAAGTAGAACGCGGCCGCCGCCGCAAGGTGGACGCCGAGGGGCCCGCCCCGCGGGGCTTTGCGCTTCCGCGCGCGGCACGGATCACGCACTCGGCCGAGATCCGGGCGCTGTTCAGACGGGGGAAGAGGAGCAAGACGCGTCATCTCGACGCGTTCGTCTCCCCTTCCCCCGTGGCGTTTGCCCGGCTGGGCGTGGTGGTGCCCAAGCACAAGCACGAGATCGTGGAGCGCAACCGCGTGAAGCGGCGCCTGCGCGAGCTGGGCCGCACCGTGGTCCTTCCCGCGCTCGGAAACTCGGGGCTGGCTCTGGACGTAATGATCCGGGCCCGCCCCGAGGCGTACGCGGCCGATTTCGCGGCGCTGCGCCAGGAGCTGCAGGAGCTCGTGGAGGAACTGTGCTCGCGCGCGCCCTGACCGCCGGCATCCGCTTCTACCGGCGCTCCCTCAGCCCGCTGAAGCCGCCGGTGTGCCGCTTCTATCCCACCTGCTCGGCGTACGGGCTGGAGGCGATCGAGAAGTACGGCGCCGGCCGGGGCACCTGGCTGCTGGTGAAGCGGCTGGCGCGCTGCCAGCCCTTTGCGCGCGGCGGCTACGACCCGGTCCCCTGACTCCGCGGGGCCGGTCCCTGGTACACCGAGATCTGAACGGATCTGGAAGATAGATGGAAAAGCGACTCGCGCTTGCCTTCGTGCTCACGGCGGTGCTGCTGATCGTCTGGCAGACCTTCTTCCCGCCCGTGCCCCCGCGGCCGGCCCGCACCGGCGCGGACAGCGCCGCGGCCGCCGCCCACGCCCCGGCGGCCACCACCGCGGGTGCGGCGACGGCTCCCGCCGCCGCGCCGGGAACGGTCGCGCCGGGGACGGCGGCGCCCGGGCGGACGGTCACCGTCCGCTCGCCGCTCTACGAGTACCGGTTCTCCACGCGCGGGGCGGCGCTCACCTGGGCGGAGCTGCTGAAGTACCCGTCGTACGTGCACCGCGGCGAGCGGGTGCAGCTGGTTCCCAGCGGCGCCACCGACGTGCTCTCGGGCACGGCCACCTCGGCCGCGCGCACGCTGGACCTGCGCACCGCCGAGTTCCAGCCGAGCGCCAACCGCATCGACCTCCGCGCCGGCGGGGCGCCGCAGTCGCTCACCTTCACGGCCACGCAGGGCGGCGTGCCCGTCGCCCGGATCACCTACACCTTCCGCGCGAACGACTACCTGGTCGACGTCAGCGGGCGGCTGCTGGGCCTGGGCGGCGCGGGCACGCTGAACACCAGCCTGGGCACCGGCCTGGCGCCGCACGACGCCAAGGAGCACAACACCTCGCGCGAGCTGTCGTTCGTGGCCTGGAACGGGCGCCGGGTGGAGCGCGAGTACCTGGCCAAGGTGAAGCCCGGCGTGCAGGACACCATCGCCGGGCCGCTGGCGTGGGCGGGGCTCCGCGACCGCTACTTCCTGATGGCGCTGGTGCCGAAGGGGCGCGAGTTCACGCGCCTGATCGGCACCGACCTGCCGGACGAGAACTACAAGGTGGGCGACGAGGCGCTGGTTTCGCCGCGCGCCGCGGGCACGGTGTCGCTCCCCATCGGCGCGGACGGCACCTTCGGGTACCAGGCCTACCTGGGCCCGCTGGAGCACGACCGCCTGGTGGCCGTGGGGCACCAGCTCGAGGAGGTGAACCCGTACGGCTACCGCTGGCTCCGTCCCATCGTTCGCCCCATCGCCGCGGTGGTGCTGTGGGCGCTGCGGGCCATGCACGAGAACATGGGGCTGGCGTACGGGTGGGTGCTGCTGATCTTCGGCATCGTGGTGCGCCTGGTCACCTGGCCGCTGAACGCGCGCGCCATGCGGTCGCAGATGAAGAACATGTCGGTGCAGCCGGTGATGCAGGCGCGGATGAAGGAGATCCAGGCCAGGTACGGCGAGGATCCGCGCCGGCAGCAGCAGGAGATGATGAAGATGTATTCGGAGCTGGGGGTGAGCCCCTTCTCCATGATGTCGGGGTGTCTCCCCATGCTCATCCCCATGCCGGTGCTCATCACCCTCTTCTTCGTCTTCCAGGGGGCCATCGAGTTCCGCGGCACCGGGTTCATGTGGCTTCCCGACCTCTCGCTGCGCGACCCCATCTACCTGCTCCCCATCCTGCTGGTGACGTCGATGTTCGCGCTGCAGTGGGTGAGCACGAAGATGAGCGGGATGGAGCAGAACGCGCAGGCCAAGACCATGATGTACACGATGCCCCTGATGATGGGCTTCTTCTTCTGGTTCATGCCGTCGGGGCTGAACCTGTACTACGTCAGTTCGAACCTGGCCTCGCTCCCGCAGCAGATCCTGATCGCCCGCGAGCGCCGCGCCGCTATGGACGCCCAGAAGGCCGCCGACGCCGCCAAGGCCCCGAAGCGCGCCACCCCGATCAAGGAAGTCCGCCGACGATAACGACGGCATCGGTAGATGAAAGACGCCCGCCTCTCCCACGAGTGGCGGGCGTTTCGCCGTTGGAATGAGAATGGAGGATTTGGATGAGAATGGGGAGAAAAGACGTCATCCTGAGGCCGGCCACGACCGAAGTGCCGTCGCACCGATGACGGCAGGCCGAAGGATCTATTGCCCGCTGAGCACGTGAGCGGCGGCACCGCGCCGATGGCTCCGTGCGTTCCCTCCGGCTGACGTGCGGCCGCGCTTATAGATCCTTCGGCCTGCAACGTTCTGTGTAGATCCGGTGGATGCGTGGCCGGCCTGAATAGAAAGTCAGTCCAGATTGTGTTATTCTGGGCGCCCGACTTTCATCCTCTGTGGTCGCGCGCAGCGCGGTGTCCGACTCAGGATGACGTCTACCCGGATTGACTAGCTTCACCGGCTGAATCGCCGAGCGAGTCGCCGCTTGTCGCCGCGCGCGCGCCGCCCCATTCTCCCGCGCATGCCCATCTCCCCCCTCGCGTCCGACACCATCGCCGCCATCGCCACGCCGCCGGGGCGCGGCGCCGTCGCCCTGCTGCGCGTCTCCGGTCCCGGCGCGTTCGGTGTGCTGCGCCGCATCGCGCCGGGATTGGACGGCATCCCGCCGCGCACGCAGCGCCTGGTCGCGCTCCGCCATCCGGAGACGGGCGAGGTGCTGGACCGTGGGCTCGTCACCCTCTTCCCCGCCCCGGGCAGCTACACCGGCGAGGACACCGCCGAGATCTCCACCCACGGCGGCGTGCTGACCCCGCAGCTGGTGCTGGACGCGCTCCTCGCCGCCGGCGCGCGCGCGGCCGAGCCGGGCGAGTTCACACGGCGCGCGTACCTGAACGGCAAGCTGGACCTGCTGCAGGCCGAGGCCGTCGCCGACCTCATCGACGGGCGCTCGCGGGCGCTGCACCGCGCGGCCGTGCACCAGATGGAGCGCGGCCTGTCGCGCCGCATCGAGGAGCTGCGCGGCGCCGTCATCTCCGCCGAGTCGCTGATCGCCTACTCGATCGACTTCCCCGAAGAGGACGAGCCACCCGTCCCTCCCGAGCGCGTCCGCGCCGCCGTCGCCGATGTGCTCCGCCGCATCGAGGCGCTGCTGGCCACCGCGCCCGAGGGCGAGCTCCTGCGCGAGGGCGCGCTCACCGTCCTGGCCGGACGGCCCAACTCCGGCAAGTCGTCGCTCTTCAACGCGCTGCTGGGAACCGAGCGCGCCATCGTCACCGAGATCCCCGGCACCACCCGCGACGCGCTCGAGGCCTCCGTCACCCTCGACGGCTATCCCTTCCGCCTGGTCGACACCGCCGGCCTGCGCGACACGGCGGACCGGGTGGAGGGGATGGGGATCGAGGTCGCGCGCCGCTACCTGGCCGCGGCCGACCTGGTGATCTTCTGCATCGAGTCCGGCCGCGAGCCGGGGGACGACGACCGCGCCTTCCTCGCCGGCCGCGATCCCGCCCGCACCGTTGTCGTCCGCACCAAGTCCGATCTCCATCCGGTGGAGGCGGCGGACGAGGCGGCGATCGCCATTCCCTCCGTATCCATCGCCGCGACGGAGGGCACCGGACTCCCCGCCCTCCGCGACCGGCTCCTGCAGCTCGCCTTTGGCCACATCCTGGGCGACCCGGGTGAGGCGCCGCTGGTCACGCGCGAGCGCCACGCGCGCGCGCTCCGCCACGCGCGCGACGAGATCGCCTCCTTCATCGCCGCGCTCGACGAGCAGGTGCCGATGGAGCTCGCCGCCACCCATCTCCGCGCCGCCGCCGGCGCAATGGAGGACCTCATCGGCGCCGTTACGGTCGACGACGTGCTCGACCGCGTGTTCGGAGATTTCTGCGTCGGAAAATAGACAGACACTGCAGAACGAAGAAAATCGGGGAGATCGGGGGATGAAAACCCCGGTCTCTTTTCGCTCAGAATCGATTTTGGGGTGGGGGGCGCACCGGATACCCTCGCCCGGTGGCGATCGTGAGCCCTGCGCGAAATGGTGAAGCCGTTTTTCTTCGGGTCAGCTTCGGAAAATCAGCGGACGATCTCGAAAGCGGCCGCCGTGGACGAAAGCGACGCGGGGATCCGGTCCACGCGCGCCACCGCGGCGTGGGGCGGCCCCTCGACCAGGAGCCGCTCCAGCTCGGCGAGCGCGTAGTCGGATCCCCGCGCCTGCACCTCCACCGATCCGTCCTCCGCGTTCCGCACCGTACCCACCAGACCCAGCCGGGCGGCCTGGGCGCGGGTCCACCAGCGGAAGCCCACGCCCTGCACCCGGCCCGTCACGCGGTATCCGGCCTCGGCCATCGCGTCAGAGGTTCTCCCGATGGCTCGGCCCGCGGTGCTGCGTCCCCGTGCCGCCCGACGCCGAGCCGCTCATGGGCGACCGGCCGGTGCGCGGCTGCGTTCCGCCGCCCATCGATCCGCCACCCATCGAACCACCGCCGTACTGCGACGAGCCGCGCCCGGTGCCGGCCGAGCCGCGCATCGACGCGCTGCGCCCGCCGGTGCCGCTGCCGTGCTGCCCGCCGAAGTCGCTCCCGCCCAGCCCGGGGATGTTCTGCATCACCGAGTTGATCACGCCGTCCTCGGCGCCGGCGTTGCGCAGGAACGCGCGCGCCCCCTGCGCCAGCCCGGCCGAGAGCCCGGCCGCCAGCGCGCTGCGCAGCTCGCCGCGCACCCGCGTGGCCTTGCCGCCGCCGCGGCTCCCGCCCGCGATCAGGAAGCCGACGCCGAACGCCACCCCGAGCACCGGGAGCGGGTTCTCGCGCAGGCGGTCCAGCCAGCCGCGCTCCTCGAGCGCCGACTGCGCCCGGTCGGCCACCGCGCCCATGCGGTCCTTCGCGCGCGACGCCACGTCACCCGCGCGGCCGGCCACGTCGCCCGCGAACGAGCGCGCCCGCTGCCCCAGGTCGCCGGCCGTGTCGGCCACCGTTCCCGCCGCGTCCTTCACCCGGTTCACCGTGCGGTCGCGGAGCCCCTCGTCCTGCTGGCTCTGCGGGTTGAACGCGATCCCCGCGTGCACGTCGGCGCTCCCCGGCGCGTCGCCCCACGCGCCCGAGCCGGTGGTGCCGGCCTCAAGGCCGGCGTTGTCGCGCCCGGTGCCGCTCAGGCCAGGTCCCGTCGGACCTGCTTCATCTCGCTCTGCAGCCATTGCTTGTCCTCCTTGAGGGTCTGGAGAGTCTGGTCCGGAGTAATGGTGTCGTGCTTCAGCCGCTTCATGGCGTTCATGGCCAGTAAGCCGCCGATGGCCACGAACAGCAGGCCCACGATCAGCGCGCCCAGCCAGTAGTGGTTCAGCGCCGATCCCAGCAGCAGCACCAGGAAGAGCACGAGCACGAGCGCTCCCACGGCCGCGAGAACGGCGCCCACGGCGATCTTGGCCGTGTCGCGCGCCACGCTCTTCACGTTCTCGCGCAGCTCCGCCTTTGCGAGCGCCATCTCCTGGCGGACGAGCGTGGCGCTGTCCTGCGCGAGCTGCCGGAACAGGTCGCCCAGCTGCGGCTCGGCCGCCGGAGCGCGGCCGTCCGCGGGTACCGCCGTTACCACCGGCGGCTGGACTCGGTCCGCCATTGTTCCGCCTCCCTTAGCGCAGGACCTTGCCGACCACGTAGCCGGCTCCCACCGCGGCCAGGATGGCCGGGATCGGGTGCTCGGTCACGATGTGGCCCAGCTCGCGCTGCAGCGTGTTCACGTCGTTGTCGCGCAGGAAGCGCGCGACGCTCTCCAGCGTGTCGGCCGCGCCCGAGGCCATTCCGCCGGCGCGAGCGCCCAGCCCCCTGTTCGGCACCTTCTCGGCCAGGTCGTCGATGCGCCCGGCCACTTCCTCCAGCTGGTCGGCCGCCTCGTCCATCAGCTGGTCGGCGCGCCCCTGCAGCTCCTGCAGCGTGTCGGCCAGCCCGCCGCCGCTCGTTCCGCCCAAGCGGCTCGCGGTGCCCGTGGCCGTGCCGGTCGACCCGCCGAACTCCGGCCGGTTGGCCGAGCCCGCGGTGCTCCCGCCCAGCCCGCCGGTGCTTCCGGTGGCGCCCAGCCCACCCGTGCTCCCCGTGGTGCCGCCGCCCAGCCCGGTGCCGCTGGTGCTGCCGAGGCCGCTCGTTCCGCCCAACCCGCTGCTGGACCCGCCCAGGCTGCCGCCGCTTCTGGTGGTCCCGCCCAGGCTGCTGCCGCCCGTGGAGCCGCTGGGGGAGCCGAGTCCGCCTGTGGAACCGGTAGATCCGCTCAGGCCGCCGGTGCTTCCGCCCGTGGCGCCCAGGCTGGGCGATCCGTCACCCAGGCCCGAGCCGCGGCCGCTCTCTCCAGTTCCGCCGCCGGTGCCCCCGGCGCCGAAATTACTGTCTTGCATGCGTTGCCTCCCTCGTCGTGAAGGGTGCCCGTCCGTATGGGATTGTCGCGGGGGTGCAATGGGTGTGCCATGTACGGAGTGCGGGAGTGCGGGAGTGCGGGAGTGCGGGAGTGCGGGAGTGCGGGAGTGCGGGAGTGCGGGAGTGCGGGAGTGCGGAGGTGGAGCGAAGAGCGGGAATGTTCCACGTGGAACATCGGACGGAGATGCCGGTACCGGGGGCCGGGCTGACATTGTTATATATAGGGAGATGAAAAACGGCTTCGCGGGATGATCAGGAGCGTGATGACGAGCGCGTACGAGGTGATCGTAGTTGGCGGCGGGCACGCCGGCGTGGAGGCGGCGGCCGCGGCGGCGCGGGCCGGCGCGCGCACGCTGCTGGTCACCGCCAACCTCGAGGCCATCGGCCAGATGAGCTGCAACCCCGCCATCGGGGGCGTGGCCAAGGGCACCGTCGTGCGCGAGGTGGATGCGCTGGGCGGCGTGATGGGGATGGCCACCGACCGCGCGCGCATCCAGTTCCGCATGCTGAACCGGTCCAAGGGCCCCGCCGTCTGGGCGCCGCGCGCGCAGTGCGATCGCGGCCTCTATCCACGCGCCGCGCGCGCGCTGCTGGAGCGGCACGAGGGGCTGGAGTTCTTCCAGGGGATGGTCGGCTCGCTGATCATCGAAGGCGCTCGCGTCGCGGGCGTGCGGACGGAGAGCGGGTTCGAGTTCCGCGCGCGTGCCGTCGTCGTCACCACCGGCACCTTCCTGCGCGGCCGCATCCACGTCGGCCACGCGCCCGCCGTCCCCGCCGGGCGCGCGGGCGATCCGCCGTCCGTCCGCCTCGCCGAGCAGCTGGAGGCGCTGGGGCTGGAGGTCGCGCGCTTCAAGACGGGAACGCCGCCGCGCATCGACGGGCGCTCGGTGGACTACGCGAAGACGGAGCTGCAGCCGGGGGAGATGGAGGAGTATCGCCTCTCGGTCTGGGAGCGCGCGCCGCTCCTCCCGCAGCGGCCGTGCTGGATCACCTGGACCGGCGAGCCGCTGCGCGACCTGGTCACCGGCCACCTGAACGAGTCCGCGCTCTACGGCGGCGAGATCTCCGGCCGGGGCCCGCGCTACTGCCCGTCCATCGAGGACAAGATCGTGAAGTTCCCCGACGCGCCGCGCCACCAGGTCTTCCTGGAGCCGGAAGGGCTGGAGACGACGGAGCTGTACGTGAACGGCCTCTCCACCTCCCTTCCCGCCGAGGTGCAGGTGCGGATGCTCCGGTCCATCCCCGGGCTGGAGAACGCGCGGATGACCAAGGTCGGGTATGCGATCGAGTACGACTACTACCCCCCGCACCAGCTCCGCCCGACGCTGGAGAGCAAGGCGCTGGACGGCCTCTTCTTCGCCGGCCAGGTGAACGGCACCACGGGGTACGAGGAGGCCGCGGGCCAGGGCGTCCTCGCCGGCGCGAACGCCGCGTTCCACGCGCTGGGCCGCGAGCCGCTGATCCTGGAGCGCGACCAGGCGTTCATCGGCGTGCTGGTGGACGACCTGGTGACGAAGGGGACCGACGAGCCGTATCGCCTCTTCACCTCGCGCGCGGAGTTCCGGCTGGTGCTGCGGCAGGACAATGCCCTGCACCGCCTCGCCCCCATCGCCGCCGAGCGTGGGCTGCTGACCGACGAACAGCGCGCCGTCCTGGATCGCCGCCTCGAGCTTGCCGCGCGGATGGATGCGTGGCTGCGCGGCACCAACGCTGCGCCCGGGCAGGTGGCCGATCTCCTCGCGTCCGCCAACTCGCAGCCTCTCCGCGAGCCGACGCGCCTCGCCGCGATCCTGAAGCGTCCGGGCATCACCGCCGCCGCGCTGGCCGAAGCGGTCGGCGGCGCGCCGGTGGAGGGGGAGGACGAGCTTGCGGCGGCCGAGGCGCTGGTGAGCGCGGAGATGGAGCTGAAGTACGAGGGCTACCTCTCGCGTGAGCGCGACCGTGCGGACACGCTCCGGCGGCAGGCCGACTTCGCGCTTCCCGGCGATCTCCCCTACCCCGACCTCGCGTCGCTCAGCTTCGAGGCGCGCCAGAAGCTGGACCGCGTCCGCCCCGCCACGCTCGCGCAGGCCGGCCGCATTCCCGGCGTGAGCCCCAGCGATCTGCAGAACCTGGTGATGGAGGTGCGGAAGCGAGGGAACAGAGGACAGGGAACAGGGGACAGGGAACTGCTCCCGGTGAGGTGACTCTCCGGCAGCCGCATTTCTCACGGGCCGCGTGGATTTCCTCCACCGGACGCCTTGCCGTACCTGTTCCCTGTCCCCTCTCCCCTGTCTCCTATGAATGTTCCACGTGGAACATTCCGCCCTGCGTTTCTGGACTAAGCGCACCCCGCCGTGTAGATTCCCCGCACCCATCCCCCCATCCAAGCGCAGAGGACGCGTGTCGCGCATCATCGCCATCGCGAACCAGAAGGGCGGCGTCGGCAAGACCACCACGGCCATCAACCTCGGCGCCTGCCTGGCGGTCGCCGAGAAGCGCACGCTGGTGATCGACACCGATCCGCAGGGGAACGCCACCAGCGGGCTCGGCATCGACAAGGACGAGGTCGAGAAGTCGATCTACGACGTTCTTCTCGAGGAGGTGCCGATCGAGGACGTGATCGTCCGGCAGGTGCACTTTCCCTACCTGGACGTGGTCCCCGCCACGCGCGACCTGGTGGGCGCCGAGGTGGAGCTGGTGAACCGCAAGGGGCGCGAGATCATCCTCCGCCGCGCGATCGAGGCCGTCCGCGACCGCTACGACTTCATCCTCATCGACTGCCCGCCGTCGCTCGGGCTGCTGACGCTGAACACGCTGGCCGCGTCCGACTCGGTCCTCATCCCCATCCAGTGCGAGTTCTACGCACTGGAAGGTTTGTCGCAGCTGCTGAACACGGTCACCATCGTGCAGAAGAACCTGAACCCCGCGCTGCAGATCGAGGGGGTGCTGCTCACGATGTACGACGGGCGCCTGAACCTGTCGCGGCAGGTGGCCGACGAGGCGAAGGAGTACTTCGGCCCCAAGGTGTACAAGACGACCATCCCCCGCAACGTGCGCATCGCCGAGGCGCCCAGCTTCGGGAAGCCGATCGTCCTCTACGACATCCTGTCCGTGGGCGCCAAGAGCTACCTCTCGCTGGCGAAGGAGGTCATCGCCAAGAAGGGGAAGGCGGGGCGGAGCGCCGAGCCGGAGCCGATGGCCGCGGCGGGGGGAGAGTAGCCCGTGGCCACCCGCAAGCCCCGGCTGGGGAAGGGCCTCAGCGCCCTGCTGGGCGACTTCTCGGCCGAGACGCAGCAGGCGATCGAGACCGGCGACGGGGTGCGCGAGGTTCCCACCAGCCGGATCGCGCCCAACCCGTTCCAGCCGCGCCGCGAGTTCAGCGCCGAGCAGTTGGCAGAGCTGGAGGAGTCGATCCGCAAGAACGGCCTGCTGCAGCCCTTGGTGGTGCGCCCGCGAACGGCGACCACGCCGGAGGGGGCGGAGTGGGAGCTGATTGCGGGAGAGCGGCGGTGGCGGGCGGTGCGGCGGCTGGGGTGGTCGCAGGTGCCGGTGGTGGTGCGCGACATCGACGACCGGGCGATGCTCGTCCTCGCGATCGTCGAGAACGTGCAGCGCGCCGGGCTCTCGGCGCTGGAAGAGGCGGCCGGGTACAAGCAGCTGATCGACGAGTTCGGCTACACCCAGGCCGAGGTGGCCGACAGCGTGGGCCGCGAGCGCTCGACCGTGGCCAACCTCCTCCGCCTCCTGGCGCTCCCCGCGTCGGTGCAGCGGATGGTGAACGAGGGCGACCTGTCGATGGGGCACGCCCGCGCGCTGCTGGGGCTGGAAGACGAGCGGGAGATGGCCGACCTGGCGCGCCAGGCGGTGGACGCCGGGATGAGCGTGCGCACCATCGAGGAGCGGGTGCGGCAGCTGCGCCCCGGCGGCTCGGGCGCCCCGTCGCCGCGCTCGACCATGGCCGGGCTGCGCGACGCGATGGACGACCCGCACGTCCGCCACCTGGAGGCGGAGCTGCAGCGCGCGCTGGGAACGGCGGCGCGGATCCGGGTGACCAGCGGAAAGGCCGGGCGGATCGAGATCCCGTTCTACAACGCCGACGACTTCGACCGGGTGGTGGAGCTGCTCCTGGGCAGCGAGGCCGAGCGGGCGTGATGGACGGACAGTGCGAAAGTGCGAGAGTGCGAAAGTGCGTGGGGGCGGCGCAGCCCCCACGACGGCACGCACCTCTACTCTCGCACTCTCACACCTTCGCACTCTCGCACCGCCGGTACGGCCATGGCGCGTGACGAGCGGCGGATGACGTTCGTGGTCGTCCCCCACGGCGGCTCGAAGAACCTGAGCACGCGCTCGTACGAGCTGTCGTACCGCACGCTGCGCCTGGCGGCGATCGCCGGGGGCGTGGTCGCGGTGCTGCTCTTCCTGATGGCGGCCAGCTACGTGTGGGTGGGGGCACAGGCCGCGCGGGTGCCGTTCCTGGAGCGGCAGGTGGTGGAGCTGCAGAAGGAGCGGCAGGAGCGCGAGCGGCTGGCGCGGCAGCTGGCCCGGATGCAGGCCACCTACGAGCAGATCCGGGTGATGCTGAAGGGCGAGCTTCCCCCGCTGGACAGCATCGAGGCGCGGGCGCGGGCCGCGGGCGGGCAGGTGGGCGGAGACAGCACCGCCCCGCCGGCGGACTCCACGGCCACCGACGAGGCCGCGGTGGATTCGGGGGACGCCAAGCAGCGCTAGCCCCCCGCACCGATGCGTGAGATTCCATGTGAGCGAGGCCGCCGTGGTGATAAGCTGAACCTGGAGGAAGTCACTCAACCAGGAGGAGCTTATGGGAACCACGACGGCCTCGGGAACCGCGGCGGGCGGGGACACGCTGGTGCTGGCGATCGGC
>NZ_DATIND010000097.1 GCF_035474595.1 Longimicrobium sp. | reverse complement strand
GTGAGGTCGGTGCGCACCGTGCCCATGTCCACGCGCACGTTGGAGAGCACGGGGTGGTTCACCTTGTCGAAGAAGAGCGACACCTTCTGCTCCAGGTCCTCGCGCGGGTCCACGTAATCCGCCGTGCCGCCGTTCTCGGCGGCCACCCGGTCCAGCAGCCGCGTGTTCACGTCGTAGCCCACGCCGAAGGTGAAGAGCCGCACCCCGCTGCTCCGCGCCTGGCGCGTGTTGTCCAGGATCTTCTGCACCGCCGTGTCGCCCACCGTCGGCAGCCCGTCGGTCAGGAACACGACCATGCGCGGGCGGGTGGTCTCGCGCGGGAACTGCCTCATCGCCTCGACCAGCGCGTCGTTGATGTTCGTTCCCCCCGCGGGCTGCAGGTGGCTCACGAAGTCCACGCCGCGCCGCCGCCCCGCCTCGGTGGCGGCCACCAGCCCATTCTCCATCAGACGCGTGTCGCCGGAGAAGGCCACCACGTTGTAGCGGTCGCCCGCGTTCAGCCCGCGGATGCCGTACTCCAGCGCGCGCCGGGCCTTGTCGATCTTCCCCTCGTCGCTCATCGAGCCGGAGATGTCCAGCACGAACACCACGTCCTTGGCCGCGTACTCCTGCGCGTGGACGGTGGTGGGGGGGGAGATGAGGAGAAGGTAGTAGCCGTCCTTCCCCGGCTCGCGGTAGGTGAACAGCGACATCCCGATCTCGCTGGGCGACGGCGTCCAGAAGAGCTGGAAGTCGCGCCGCTCGGCCTGCCGCCCGCTCTCGAAGCTCACGCGCACGCGGCGGTCCTCGTCGCTCCGGCGCACGTCCACCGCGTGGCTGGGCGAATACACGGTGCGCATGGGCTGCTGCGCGCGGATCTCCACCGTCCCCGTCACCCGCTCCACCGGGCTGGCGTTGCGGCCCACGCCCAGCGGGTAGCGGTAGCCCACGGTGCCACCCTCGGCGCCCAGCACCTGCGTGTAGGTGAGCTCCAGCTTCTTGGTCGACCGCGGGTTGATGGGGAAGATGCTGGCCTGGAACAGCTCCTCGCCGGCGTACTCCAGCAGCCCGGGGTCGCGGCGGCGCCGCACGATGCCGTCGTAGATGCGGCGCGCCTCCTCGCGCGGACGCACCTCGCCGGCCAGCCGCCGGTCGCCGTCCCAGATGGCGAAGTCGGTGATGCTGGCGCCGCGCGGAATGGGGAAGAGGTAGGTGCCCTCGAGCGTGGCCTGGGTCTCGTTGCGGAAGACCTGCGTCACGTGCGTGGTGGCCACCTGCCCCTCGATGCGCGTGTCGATGTTCACCGACTCTACCGGCAGCCCGATGCGCCCCTCGGGCGGCACCCACGGCGTGCGGCAGTCGCGGCATTCGGGAACGATGATCCCCTGCGCGCCCAGCGGAGCGGCGGCAACGAGGAGGAGAGCGGTGGGGAGAAGACGATGGATTCGCATGCGGTGAGCTCCGCGAGGGGTGGGTTTCCTCGGGTTCGTACCCGCGCCGGGTGCGGGATGGTTCCCGCGACGTACGGCCCGGGAGGATTCCGGAGTGGAACGTGCGACGGGACGGCGTTCTTACCGCTAAGTATTTAGCACGTCGAAACTTCAGCGGGATCAGGGGATCCGCGCCGGGGAGACAATATGCGGGCGGCGGTCCGGGTGCGGAAGCCTGGGGGAGGCCTCCCCCGCGGCTGGGGCCGCGTACCCCCTCCCGATAACGGGCCCGATAACGGGAGGGGGTAACTTCGATAGCGGCGCTCGGGCGGTGGAGCACTCGCCCGACCGCGCCGAACGTCTCATTGCGCTGAGTATCGTCGCATCCCCCAACGCCATCTCCCGCTCCGCTGTACTGCCTCTCGTGGCGCCGAATGCGATCCCGGCGCCGCTCGCGTTTCCGCATCACCGCGGCACAAGCATGACTGATCTCAAGCCGAACCATCTTCCCTCGCCCGCACGGCGCGCCGCCGCGACCGGCGGCATTCTCGCGGGCGCGCTCCTGCTCGCGGGCCTCGTCCCCGCGCAGGCGATCCGCGCCTTCGCCGCGCCGCACGACGCTGTTGCCGAGCCGATGATGGGTCGCGCGGCGATGCTGCGGCCGGTGCTGGCGCGCCGCCCGGCGGACGCACCGCCCACGCGCGAGGACAGCGCGCGGGCGGTGCACCTTCTCCAGCGCGCCACCTTCGGCGCGCGGCCGCGGGACGTGGCCGAGGTGCTGCGGATGGGCCGCGAGGCATGGCTCGACCGGCAGCTCCATCCCGAGCGCATCGACGACTCCGCGCTCCAGCGGCGCCTCGCCGCCTTCCCCGCCGCCGCGATGTCGCCCGGCGAGCTGCTGGCCGCGTATCCCCGCCCGAAGGCGAATCCCGCCCAGCGCGCCCAGCGCGACTCCGCCCGCCGCGCCCGTGAGGAAATGCGAGGAGATTCGGGAATGGTGATGAATCGCGGCGGCGCGGATGAATCCACCAGCGCCCGGCCCCGCGCCCGCCGCCGCGCCGCCGCCGGGGACACCGCGGCGATGGCGATGCGGGCGGACGGCGCCGGGTTCGCCGCGGGGCGGCGGCAGGCACGACCGCGCGGGCCGCAGGCCATTCTTGTCGACGCGGCGGGGGCCCGGCTCCAGCGCGCCGTCTACAGCGAACGGCAGCTGGAAGAGGTGATGACCGACTTCTGGTTCAACCACTTCAATGTCTTCTTCGGGAAGAACCAGGACCGCTACCTCGTGACCGCGTACGAGCGCGAGGCGATCCGTCCCCACGTGTTCGGGAAGTTCCGCGACCTGCTGGAGGCCTCGGCGAAGCATCCGGCCATGCTCGTCTACCTCGACAACGCGCAGAGCATGGTGCCGGACTCGGTGAACCCGAACGCCGGCCAGATCGACGCCGCGCGCCGCCGCCTGCTGGCGATGACGCCCGCGCAGCGCGCCGAGGTGTACCGCCGCCGCGGCGTGGATCCGGCCGTGGGCGAGCGGATGCTGGCCGGCGGCGACTCGGGGGCCGGGCGGCGGCGGGCGCGGGGGATCAACGAGAACTACGCGCGCGAGCTGATGGAGCTGCACACGCTGGGCGTGGACGGCGGCTACACGCAGCACGACGTGATCGAGGTCGCCCGCGCGCTTACCGGGTGGACCATCCAGCGCGGCGGCCGGCGCGCGGCCGGCGCGGAGCCCGCCTTCGTCTTCCGCCCCGCGATGCACGATCCGGGGGAGAAGACGGTGCTCGGGCACCGCCTCCCCGCCGGGCGCGGCATCGAGGACGGCGAGGCGGTGCTCGACCTCCTCGCCCGCCATCCGGCGACCGCGCGGCACATCGCCCTGCAGCTGGCGCAGCGCTTCGTGGCCGACGACCCGCCGCCGTCGCTGGTCGACCACCTGGCCGCCGTCTTCACCCGCACCGACGGCGATCTGCGCGAGGTGACGCGCGCGCTCTTCCTTTCCCCCGAGTTCAACGACCCGCGCTGGCGCGACGCCAAGGTGAAGTCGCCGCTGGAGTTCGTCGCGGGCGCGCTGCGGGCGACGGGTGCGGACGTCTCGCCGTCGCGCGGGCTGCTGCAGGCGCTGCGGCAGATGGGGCAGATGCCGTACGCCGCCACGCCGCCCACCGGCTACCCCAACACCTCGGCCGAGTGGACGAACAGCGGGGCGATGCTGGGCCGCATGAACTTCGCCCTCGCGCTCGCCGCCGGCCGCGTCGACGGCGTGCGACTGGACGAACAGCGGTTCGCGCTCGCCCTCGCAACGCGCGATGCGGACGCCCGGATCGCCGCCCTCGCGCGGATGGTGATGCCGGGAGCCGCCGACCCGCGCCTCGTCCGCACCATCGCCGAGGACGTGCGGCAGCAGGCGCAGCTGGACGAGCGCCAGCGCGCGGCACGGGCGCTGGGGCTGCTGCTCGGCTCGCCGGACTTCCAGCGGCGGTAGGGGGACGGGAGGATGAAGCGTGGTCGGGCCGGGGCGCGCGCATCACGCATCGCGCCCTCTCCGGCCGGCTTAGGCCGTCCACCTCTCCCGTACCGGGAGAGGTAGCTTTCCGGCATCACCGGCACGTGGAGCTATTGGCGTCGTCAGAGTTTGCAGGCCGCGCCGATGCTGGACAGCCCCCCTCGCCCGGAACGGGAGAGGGCGAGCGCTCCAAGGCGCGGGGAGAGGGCGGCGCGGGCGCAGAGGAAACGCACCGCGGCCCGAACGTGCGATCAGAAGGAGTTGTAAGAAGATGACCGACCCGATCAACCGGCGCGTGTTCCTGAAGGGCGGCGCCATGGCGCTGCTGGCGATGGCCACGCCCCCCGAGTTCCTGGCGCGCTCGCTCCTGGCCGAGTCGCGCGCGTCGGCGCGCAAGAAGACGCTGATCTGCATCTTCCAGCGCGGCGCGGCCGACGGGCTGAGCATGGTGGTGCCCTTCGGCGACCCGGCGTACTACGCGGCCCGGCGCTCCATCGCCATCCCCGACCCCGCGAAGCGCGGCGCGCGCGGGGCGCTGGACCTGGACGGGCACTTCGGGCTGCACCCCTCGCTGGAGCCGCTGCTCGACCTCTACCGCCGCCGCGAGCTGGCCATCGTCCACGCCGCGGGCTCGCCCAACCCCTCGCGCTCGCACTTCGAGGCGCAGGACATCATGGAGACCGCCTCGCCCGACCGGCGCGCGGCCGACGGGTGGCTGAACCGCGTGCTGCGCGAGACGGAGTGCGGCGAGTGCGCGGGCCGCACCCTGGCCGATCCGCGTGCCCACGCCGCCGACCACGTGGCCGGTCAGGCCGCGCTCCGCGGCGTGGCGATGGGTGCCGAGCTCCCCCTTTCGCTCCGCGGCGCCGCGCCCGCGCTGGCCATCGCCGACCTGGACCGCTTCGGCGTGGCGGGCGGGCGTGATGCGTCGCTCTCCGGCACCTTCGCGCGGATGTACGGCAACGAGCACGGCGACGTGGTCAGCGGCGCCGCGGGCGAGGGGCTGGAGGCGGCCGAGCTGCTGAAGCGCATCGACCCCGCGCGCTACGAGCCCGCGGCCGGCATCCGCTACCCGGCGACGGACTTCGGGCGCTCGCTGCGGCAGATCGCGCAGCTGGTGAAGGCGGGGGCGGGCGTGGAGGTGGCCTTCGCGGACCTGGGGGGATGGGACACGCACGTGGCGCAGGGCGGGCCGGACGGGCAGCTCGCGCGGCGGCTGGGCGAGCTGGCGCAGGGGATCCGCGCGCTGCACGACGACCTGGGCGAGCGCATGCGCGACGTGGTGATCCTGACCATGAGCGAGTTCGGGCGCACCGTGGCCGAGAACGGCACCGGCGGCACCGACCACGGCCACGCCAACTGCATGTTCGTCCTCGGCGGCGACGTCCGCGGAGGCCGCGTGCTGGGCGACTGGCCGGGGCTGGCGCCCGAGCAGCTGCACGAAGGCCGCGACCTGAAGGTGACCACCGACTTCCGCGACGTCTTCGCCGAGGTCGCCGGGAAGCACCTGGGCGCCACGCACCTGGACCGCGTGTTCCCCGGCTTCGACGCGAGCCCGGCGCGCTTCCGCGGCGTGCTGGCGTAGACTGGGCGGGAAGGATTTCACACGGAGACACAAAGGAATGGAGGCACGGAGAACTCACCCCGCGGCGAGCTCTCCGTACCTCCGTTCCATTTCACCCGGGTCCGCGCTTTCGGTCTTGCAGCCACGCGCCGCGGCGGCTCTATTTGGAATCATCCGTTCCCATCCCCGTCTTTTCCGCTCCGACTCCCCGACAAACACAGCCGATGAATCGCAAGCTCCTCGCGGCGTTGGCCGCCGCGTGCCTGTACGCCGCGCCCGCGCTCGCCCAGTCGCAGCAGCCGCCCGCCACGCCCTTCGGCCTGCGGATGGGGATGACGCTGGCCGACCTGGCCCGCTTCCACCCCGAGGCCCGGCGCACGCCGGGCGTGTACCTCATCGACGGTGCCCCGGCGGCGCAACCGGAGTTCCGCGAGTACATGATCGTGGTTTCGCCGCACCAGGGGCTCTGCAAGGTGGTCGGCATGGGACGCATCATCGAAACCCCGGAATCCGGCGAGGCGCTCCGCGCGAGCTTCGACCGGCTGGAGAGCCTGCTGGCCGGCAAGTACGGGGACGGCAACCAGATCGACGACCTGAAGGAAGGGAGCCCGTGGTCGGGCGACCGCGACTGGATGATGTCGCTGCGGCAGCGCGACCGCACCTACCGGACGACCTGGAGCACCGCGGACGGCGACGCGCTGCCGCCGAACCTGCAGTACGTGGAGATCGACGCCAGCGCCGCCTCGGAGCCGGGCCTGGGGTCCGTGCTTCTCACCTACGAGTTCACGAACTTCGCGCAGTGCCGCGGCGACCTGGACGCGCAGCGCGGCAACGCGTTCTGACGGAAGACAGAAAACGAATTTCACGCAGAGAAACAGAGCAACGCAGACGGAGAGAATCGTTCACGTCCTCTCCGTCTCTATTGCTCTGTTCTTTACGTGAGATCGCAGTTCTACAGGTCTTCGCGGTGCGACGGCGGCCGCTCGGCGGGCTCGCCCAGACCGCCCGCGCGTCCGCCGGGCCCGAGCGAACCGCCCGCCCGCGCGCCGGAGCGCGCATCACCGGAAGCGCCGCCTTCCTTCGGCAGATACTTCGCCTCCAGGCGGCTGACCTTTCCGTTCAGCCGGCCCACCAGGATGCGCGTGGCGCGCAGGTCGTGGTTGCTCTCGATCAGCATCAGCGCCATGTCGCCCGCGGCCCACAGCAGCCCGGCGAACACGATGATGCGCGTGGCCTCCACCAGCAGCGTGGGGATGGCCTCGTTGCCGCGGTTCACCAGCCCCAGGATGGCCTCGCCGATCAGCAGCAGGATCAGCAGGATCGCCAGGATCTTGAACAGCCGCGCGATGTAGCGCAGCCCCTCGTGCGGCTCCAGGTCCTCGTCGCGGACGTCCATCTCCGGCGGCAGGTGCTCCTCGGCCCGCTCCTCCAGCCGCCGCTCCGCCTCGGTCCGCGCGCTCCTCGCCTCCGCCATCGTCGCCTCCCCCCGTCCCTGAAAGGAACCCGCAGCCCTCACCACGCGCCCCAGCGGGCGCGGTATCCCCGCGTGTCGATGTGCACGAACCCGTGGTGCGCGCCGGTGGGCGTGTAGATCCCGATCCCTCCCACCAGCTCCGGGTGCGCCTTCTCCACCCGCTCCGCCGCCCGCCCGATCACCCGCGCGTCCTCCACGTTCACCCGCCCGTCGCCGTTCAGGTCGTCCATGAAGCCGTCGTTGTCGTTGTCCACCGCGATGTCCATGGCGTCGCCGTACATGTGGCGGCTGAGCGCGGCGCGGCCGCTGGGGTCGCCCCCGCTCTCGTTGTAGCTGGGGGTGCGGAAGCCGCTGACCACGAAGATGTTCTTCACCGGGTGCCCGTCGCGCTCCAGCTCCTGCAGTGTCAATTCCACCTTGTCCAGCTCGCGCGGCTGCATGGCCACGTACTTGGGCCACACGTCGTTCTGCCCCTTGGTCACGAAGTCCTTCAGCTGCACGTGCTCGCTCACCCACAGGTTCATGTTCTCGGGGGTCACCTTCACCAGCCCCGGCGGCGGCGCGTAGATGGGTCTGGGGGCGCCGCCCTGCTCGAAGGGCCAGCTTCCCACCTTGTAGGTGCCGATCCGCCCGTTCTGCTTGGCCGACAGCGGCACCAGGGTGATGACCGCCGCCCCGCTGGCCGGGCGGATGGCGTCGGCCATCTTCAGCACCACGTTCCAGATCCCCGGCGCCTGCCCCGGCTGGTCGCCCGGCACCGCGCCGCCGGGCGTGCCGCTGGCGGGCTGCAGCTGCACCTGGGCGCCCGCCGGCGCGTCCAGCGTTTCCCCCGGCTTCAGCACGCGCACCTTCACCGCGCCGCTGGCCCCGCCCGTCTCGCGCGCGAAGTCGGCCGAGAAGGCGCTCACCATCTGCTCGGTGGCGAAGGCGGCTTCGGGCGGCGCGTCGGAGGCCAGCGGCGTGCGGGTGATGGCCCCGGCCAGGGTGGCCACCGGCAGCGCGCCCGGCTGCAGGTCCTTCTCCGGCGCCAGGAAGATGCTGTACAGCCAGCCGGTGACGAACATCGCCACCAGCAGCGTGGACACGCGGTTGAAGCTGCGCTCCTGGCGCGGGCTCATCCCGGCCTTCTCCCAGCGGGACCGGTGCTCGGTCACCAGCGGGAAGAGGAATTGGTCTTCCGTGTATTCCATGGGGGCGCGCCTGCTTCAATCACCGTGCCGCCGCCGAGGAACGGTGTGAAAGTGCGAAAGTGCGAGAGTGCGAAAGTGGCCCGATCCACCGGTTGATTTGCCAACTCTCCCACTTCCGCCGCACTCCCGCACTCCCGCACTCCCGCACTCCCGCACTCCCGCACTCCCGCACTCCCGCACTTTCGCACCGTCTCCTCCGGCCCACCCCTTGCAGCCGTCCCCCGGCTCCGGGCCGATGGACGCCAACTGCATGGGAGGAAAGAAGATGGGTGCGATGCTGAAACCGATCGCAGAGCAGGTGATGGTGATCACCGGGGCCGACAGCGGGATCGGGCTGGCCACCGCGAAGCTGGCCGCGGCGCGCGGCGCCTCGCTGGTCCTGTGCTCGCGCAACGAGGCGGAGCTGGCGCGCATCGCCGCGGAGCTCACGCGGGGCGGCGCGCGGGTGGAGTGGCACGCGGGCGACGTGGCGGACCCGAATGCCATGCTGGAGCTGGCGGAGGTGGCCGTCCGCGCCTTCGGGCGCATCGACACCTGGGTGAACAACGCCGGCCTCTCCATCTACGGCCGCATCGAGGACACCCCGGTCGACGACGCCCGGCGGATGTTCGACACCAACTACTGGGGCGTGGTGAACGGCTCGCTGGCGGCGCTCCCCTACCTGCGGGGCACCGGCGGCGCGCTGATCAACGTGGGCAGCATCGTCAGCGACACCTTCGTGCCGCTGCAGGGGCACTACAGCGCCAGCAAGCACGCGGTGAAGGGCTTCACCGACGCGCTGCGGGTGGAGCTGGAGCACGACGGCGCGCCCATCTCCGTCACGCTGGTGAAGCCGGGGGCCATCGACACCCCCTTCCCCGACCACGCGGCCAACTACATGGACGCCGAGGCGCAGCACCCGCAGCCGGTGTACACGCCGGACGTGGTGGCGCGCGCCATCGTGCACTGCGCGCAGCACCCGCGGCGCTCGGTGACCGTGGGCGGCGGCGGGCGGATGATGGCGATGATGGGGCTGAAGGCGCCGAAGGTGGCCGACGCGATGAGCCAGTCGATGTTCGGCCAGCAGAAGCGGAAGAAGCCCGGCACCCTCCCGCAGGAGAACACGCTGTGGGAGCCGCCCGCCCGCACCGGCCGCACCCGCGGCGACCAGCCGGGGCCCGTCCTCCACCACAGCACCTACACCGCGGCGTCGCTCCACCCGGTACGCACGGCGCTGGCGCTGGTCGCCGCGGCGGCCGGGTACGCGCTGGCCACCGGCGGCGGCGAGGTGCTGGTGCGCCGCGGCCGCGAGGCGCTGGACAGCTTCCGCGGCCGCGACGGCGCGGACGACCCCGACGTCGACGTGCAGGTGCGCACCGCGCCGCGCTACGACACCCCCGACGTGACGATGGAGGTCGTCACCGAGGAGGTGTACGTGATGGACGCGGCCCCCGGCGACCGCTGGGTGCCGTAGCAGACTGGATGGAGAGCGGGCCCGCTGCTCCATTCCGGAGCCCCGGGCCCGCCTCGATCATGACCGTTGTGGCACGCGCGATGCATCCCCATATTGCTGCGTGCGGAGCCGTCTGGGTGGGGCGGTGAGCACGCGTGGACGGACGAAGGGGTGCGAGGAAGGTTCTCGCACCCCTTCCGTTTTTCAGTGCGGGAGTGCGGAGTGCGGGAGTGCGGAGTGCGGGAGTGCGGCGGCTGGACAGCACCGCGCCCCGCAGACGTCATCCTGAGGCCGGCCACACTGTAGCATCCGCCGCGAAGAAGACGGCAGGCCGAAGGATCCATAGCCGGACCGCACGTCCGCCGCCGGTGACGCGGGGAAGGCAGCCCATGCGCTGAGTTCCCTGCGTCTCCGCGTCTTCGCGTGAGACCCTTCAGTTCGCCGTCAGCCCCGCGCGGATGCGGCGGGAGAAGTCGGGGCTGTCGCCCCAGCGGAGCGCGGCGGCGTTCACGTGGAAGCGCTCGCGGGTCTGCTCGAAGGAGAGGTCGGTGTCGATCATCCCCAAGTCGTACGCCAGCCGGTCGCTGTAGCCGGGGAACAGCACCTTGAAGCTGAACGGCACCCGGTGCGGCGCCACCCGGTTCACGTGCTCCACGATGCTGGTGGTGCAGGTGTTGGTCAGCGTGTTGTACCACTCCGGGTGCTCCGCCAGCTCGTTGGCCCGCGTCAGCATGTCCACCAGCAGCGCCCGCACCTTCGCCCGGTCGGCGCGGATGGGGTAGAGGTAGACGGGATCGCGGCGGAAGTTGGTGCGCAGCCGCACCACGTCGCGCTCGTCGGCCACCACGTACGTCATCTCGAACTGCCGCATCAGCCCCTTCCACGGGCTGAACGTCTCCCCCTTCTCCTTGCGGATCTCGGCGCTCACGGCCAGGAAGCGTCCGTCGTCGAACTCGAAGCTGGCCAGCGTGTGCGCCGGCCCGCGCCAGTCGCGGCTGAACGGCTCCACCAGGAACCAGGCGCGCTTCACCCCGCGCAGGTCGTACGCGCGGTCCTCCCAGCGCACCGTGTAGCGGCTGGCGGTCACGTAGTCGGCGTTGCGCACGTTGTGGATGCGCACGCTGTCGCCGCGGAACTCGGCGCGGGCGACGCGCGCGTTGTCCGGCGTCCAGTCGCGCGCGTTGGACGGGCGCCGCGTGGCCCACCAGACGGCGCACGGCAGCAGCAGCGTGGCGACGACGGCGCGCTTCCTCACCACGCGCTCCGCAGCCGCGGGTCGCCGCGCTCCAGCAGCTGCCGGCTCTCCTCGTTCAGCAGCACCCACAGCCCGTAGCCGCCGATCAGCGTTCCCAGGGGAAAGCTGAACAGGTGGAGGATGCTGAGCACGATCCCCAGCACCCGCGACCACGGCTTCCAGGCCAGCAGCCCCCACCCCAGCACGATGGCCGGGAGGGAGAGCACGGCCATGATCCCCAGCACCAGCGCACCGATTCCGCCCGCCACCAGCGCGTCCTCGCCGCGCCCGGAAAACGCTCCCGCCATCCCGAACACGGTGGCGCAGCCGACGCCGACCAGCAGCATGAAGCCGCCGCTCACCACGTAGAGCCAGCCCAGGATCTTCAGATGGTCGCGCATGCTTCCCTCCCCGATCTGCAGGTTCACCAGCTCCCGCTCGCCCCGCCGCCCGACGAGTATCCCCCGCCCCCGCCCGACGAAGAAGACGACGAGGATGAGGATGAAGATGAAGACGACCACGACGACGAGCTCGACGTGGTGTGGTGCGGGCGCGTCTTGCGCGGGAGCCAGACCACGTTGCGGTCGTGGAAGCCGCAGTGGCGGCAGTCGCGCAGCACCTCCTCGCGCCCCTCGTCGTCGTACGTGGCGTACTGCAGGACGTGCTTCGCCGTCTCCACCGTCTCGTAGCGGCACGACGGGCAGGTGGACTTGCCGCTGAACCAGGCGGAGTAGCGCGCCAGCGTGTGCGAGCCGCACTTCCCGCACTTCCACACGTCGTAGTCCACCGACCCCAGGAACTCCTCGGTCTTCTGCCCCGACTCCAGGTACACGTCGTCGGCCACCTCGTCCAGCTTCACCATCTGCGTGCCGCACTGCGTGCACTTGCGCGGGCGGTTGCGCGCCGCCGAGCCCATCGCCACCACCGCCGCGGACAGCCCGCCCACGCCCAGGACGGCGAACAGCACCCCGGCGCCGCCGCCCGACGATGGGGCGGAGGGCGAGTACGCGGGCTGCGGCGCGTAGGCCGGCTCCGGTGCGGGCGGCGGCGCGAAGGCGGCCTGCCCCCGGGGCGTGAACCACTGCGCGATCCCCGCGGTGCCGCGCACGATCCCGCGCACCATTTTGTCCTCGCGGAAGTGGGGGATCATGGAGTCGCTGATCACCTGTTGCGCCGCGCTCTCGTACCGCAGCGCGCCGTCGCCCAGCTGGATGCGCACCTTGCGGTCGCCCGTGGCCACCACGAGCAGGATGCCGTCGTTCTGCGGGCGGTCGCCCACGCGCCAGGCGTTGAACAGCCCGCGCGCGAAGCCCTCGATCTCCGTCTCGCCCACGTCGTAGCGGCTCATGCGCGAGACGGTGACCACGCGCACGTCGATCCCCTGGCTGCGCGCGGGCGCCAGCAGCGTGCGGATGCTGTCCTCCATCTTCGGCCCGATGACGCCGGCCAGGTCCTGCACGGCGTTTCCGTTCCACTCCGGCCAGCCGTTCTGCGCGGCGGCCGGCGCGGCCAGGAGCACGAGGGACGCAAGCATCCCCAGGGCACGAGAGGTCATGGCGGGTTTCGACCTGAGAAGGGTGTCCGCGTCTGCGAAGCCGCAGGCGGGCGGAGACTACGGGGAAGTGGGCGCGTGTGTTTCGCGCCGGTCGGAGCGGACGAAAATGTAACCGGTTGCGGCGTTTGCGTCTACCGGTGCGCGGGGCGCCGGATCAGCCGCGCGGGGTGGGCTCCTGCTCGACCTCGCTGGTCCAGGTGCCGGGGCGGTTCAGGCGTCCGGTGCGGGTCAATCCCTCCCACCCGCAGCGGGGGCACCAGCGGCGCTGCACGTACCCCAGCGACAGGTGCGAGAGCATCCGCCCCGCCGCGCCCATGCGGATGGGCAGCGTTTCGCCGTCGCACTCGCTGCACACGCGGTCCGACGGGAAGATCAGGAAGATCATGGCGAACGCCAGCAGCACCTTGGCGCCGAACGCCACGAAGAAAAAGAAGATCCAGAGCAGCATCGGGTTCTTCCCCGCAGGGTCCGCCGGAGTGGATTCCGGCGTTCGCGACCGGCCGTGCAAGAACCACGCACCGGCCCTCGATCCGAAGGTAATCACCCCCACAACCCCTCCGGCATCGTCCCGCCACCGCAGCCGGAACGCGGGCGCGGCGGCGGTTCTGACGCGAGTCCGCCGGCATCATCTCCCGCTGCGCGGGGAGCCCTCACCCGAAAAATCGCGAAGCGCGAGACAAAACTGCCGTCTCGCCCTTCGCGATTTTTCGACCTCTCCCGACAGCAGGAGAGGTGAACGGCGACGGCAGTTCCGCGCTCGGAGAGTTCTCCTCTCGATCAGGTCTCCCCCTTCTCCTGCTGTCGTCGGGAGAAGGGGGCCGGGGGATGAGGGCTCCCGGCGCGCAGCGCCCCCGCCGTCGCAGGTCCGCACAATATCCGCAGTTACGATCTGGTCGTCCGGGATCGTGATGGAGATCCCGATCCGCCCCCGCCCCTCGCACCCCACCGCCGGTCGGGTGTATCTTCGCCGGCTCTTCATCCACCCCCGGCGAGACACGATGGCGAACGTCCTGAACGTACAGGAGCTGTACAAGTCCTACGGCCCGCGAACCATCTTCGACGGCGTTTCCTTCGCCGTGGACGAGGGGGAGAAGGTGGGTTTCATCGGCGTGAACGGCTCCGGGAAGTCGACCCTCTTCCGCATGGTCGCGGGGACGGAGAGCGCCGACACGGGGACGTTCGCCTTCCAGCGCGGCATCCGCGTGGGGTACCTGGCGCAGGAGCCCGAGTTCGCGCCGGGCGACACCATCCTGGCCGCCGCGGCCGCCGGGCGCCCCGAGCTGATGGAGGCCATCGGCGAGTACCACGCAGTCTCCGAGCAGCTCGCGCGCGGCGAGGGCGACGCGGACCGTCTCCTCGCGCGCCAGGAGAAGGCCGCCGGCCGCATCGACGCGCTGGGCGGGTGGGACTACGAGCACCGCATGGAGGCCATCCTCACGAAGCTTGGCGTGGAGCGCTGGGAGCGCCCGGTGGCCGGCCTCAGCGGCGGCGAGCAGAAGCGCGTGGCCCTGGCGCGCGTCCTCCTGCAGCAGCCCGAGCTCCTGCTGCTGGACGAGCCGACCAACCATCTCGATGCCGACACCGTGCTCTGGCTGGAGGAGCACCTGCAGGAGTACCCCGGCGCGGTGATGCTCATCACGCACGACCGCTACTTTCTGGACCGCGTGGTCGAGCGGATGATCGAGGTCTCGGTCGGCGAGCTGACGCCCTACCCCGGCGGCTACACCGAGTACCTGGAGGCCAAGGCCGAGCGGATGGAGCGCCTCTCGGTGGAGGAGGAGAAGCGGAAGAAGCTGATCCAGCAGGAGCTGGAGTGGGCGCGCCGCTCGCCGCCCGCGCGCACCGGCAAGAGCAAGGCGCGGCTGGACCGCGTGGGCGCGCTGCAGGCCGAGCAGCGCGAGAAGCGCCTCCCCACGCGCACCGCGGTGGAGATCAATGCGAACGACGCGCCGCGGCTGGGGCGCACCGTCATCAACCTCCACCACGTCAACAAGGGGTACGGCGGGCGCACGCTGATCCGCGACTTCAGCACCATCCTGCAGGCCGGCGAGCGCATCGGCATCATCGGCCCGAATGGGGTGGGAAAGACCACGCTGCTGCGCATCATCACCGGCGAGGAGGCGCCCGACGGCGGCGAGGTGGAGATGGGGAAGAACACCCGCATCGCCTACTTCGACCAGCGCCGCTCCGATTTGGACCTGGAGAAGAGCATCTACGAGGCGGCGGCGGAGCAGGACTGGGTGATGGTGGGCGGCGAGCGGACGCACCTGCGCAGCTATCTGGAGACCTTCCTCTTCCCCCCCGGGCAGCAGCGGCAGAAGGTGTCGTCGCTCAGCGGCGGCGAGCGCAACCGGCTGCTGCTGGCCAAGCTCTTCCTCACCGACGCCAACCTGCTGATCCTGGACGAGCCGACCAACGACCTGGACCTGGTCACCCTGCAGGTGCTGGAGTCGGTGCTGGCCACGTGGAGCGGGTGCGTGCTGCTGGTGACGCACGACCGCTACTTCCTGGACAAGGTGGCGACGGGGCTCATCGTCTTCGAGGGGAACGGCCAGCTGCGGCGCCACGCGGGGGGATATGACCTCTACCGCCGCCTGAAGGACCAGCGCGAGGCCGAAGCCGCCGCCGCGGCCGCCGCCCAGGCGCCGAAGAAATCCGCCACGGCCACGTCAGCGGCCAAACCGTCGGGCGATGCGAAGCCGCGCAAGCTGAGCTGGAAGGAGCAGAAGGAGCTGGAGGGGATGGAGACGGCGATCCTCGATGCCGAGCAGCGCAGGGAGGAGCTGGAGGCGCAGCTCGCCGACCCCGCGCTCTACACCCGCCCCGCCGACGAGGTCGCCCGCGCCACCGCCGCCTTCCGTGAGGCCAGCGAGCGCGTGGACGCCCTCTACGCGCGCTGGGCGGAGCTGGAGGAGATCGCGAGCGCGGCGTCGGGGGCCCGGTAGGCGAGCCTCGGCCGGGAAGGCGAATGAATTCGCGGCAACAACAGCCCGAAGTCCGCCTTCGCGCCGCCTTCGCGGACTCCCACCCCGGCATCCTCGCGAGAACCGGCACACTGGCGTCCGCCGGGTGAGCCGAACCGTGCAGGCCGCGCGGATGCCCCGTCCCTCCCCCAAAACTGCCTGGGGGAGGGACGGGCGGCCCGGCGGTGCGACGGGAGTCGCGCCGGGCGAGCCAGGGAGAGGGCCCGCGAGTCGGCGGGCGGCACGGATCTCCGGAACACCACCATCCCCCAAACTGCTTCTGCTACATTCGCAAAGTGCGGGAAAATCCCTCCGGCAGATCCGTCGGAAAGCACTTATCTCGATGCAATACAACGACATTGATCCGGCGTGCATAATGCAGAAGGGCGGGGCGTTAACATCCGCGCCACGCCTGCAACCTCGTCCTCTTCATGGGACGGTCATGGTTCTCGTAAGTCGAGGTTGTTGACAGGGATCGCTCCATGATGCTACACTGGAATTCCCCCACGCCGTAATCCAATCCAGTACACGCAGTGTGCCCATGTCCATCTCCTCCATGATCCTGGTGGCGGCGTCCCTGCACGCCCTTCCGGGAACCGACTCCGCGCGCTCGCCCGTCCCGGGGGACCTGGCCAGCCGCAGCGCGTCGCACGCGCTGACGCCCGCCAACGAGGTGGGGATGAGCGCCACGGCGCTGAGCCACGCCGAGGAAGAGGTGTGGAACGACATGCAGCGCGGCGCCTTCCCGGGCGCGGCGCTGGCCATCGGCCGCAACAGCAAGGTGGTGCTGGAAGACGGCTTCGGCACGCTGGGCCGCGGCGGGCTGGGCGACGAGGTGGACCCCGACCGCAGCGTCTACGACCTGGCCTCGCTCACCAAGGTCGTGGGCACCACGACGGCGGTGATGCTGCTGGTGGAGGACGGGAAGATGCGGCTGGACGAGCCCGTGGCCGCCTATCTTCCCGAGTTCACCGGCGGCGGCCGCGAGCGGGTGACCATCCGCCACCTGCTCACGCACACCTCCGGGCTCCCCGACGGGATCGACGTGCCCGGCGGGATGACGCCGGAGCAGGGGCTGCGCTACGTCCTCGGCACCCCGCTGCGCTCCAGCCCGGGGATGCGGGTGGAGTACTCGGACCTGGGCTTCGTGATCCTCTTCGCCGCCGCCGAGCGGGCCGCGGGCGAGCCGCTGTACCACTTCCTGGACCGGCGCGTGTTCGGCCCCCTGCGCATGCGCTCCACCACGTACTGGCCGGGCGAGGGGTGCGGCCGCTGCGCCCCCACCTCGCGCGAGATGGGCATCGGCTTCCGCGGGCACGTGCACGACCCCATCGCCCGCCGCCTGGGCGGGATCGCGGGGAACGCGGGGCTGTTCTCCACCGCGCACGACCTGGCGCGCTTCGCGGCCATGATGGCCAACGGCGGCGAGCTGGACGGCGTGCGCGTGCTGCAGCGCGCCACCATCCGCATGTTCACGCAGCGCCAGCCGGGCACCGGCACCCGCGCGCTGGGGTGGGACACGCCGGGGCGCCTGGGGACGAACATGTTCGGCAACCGCGTCTCCGACCGCTCGTTCGGCCACACCGGCTACACGGGCACCTCCATCTGGATCGATCCCGACCTGGGGACGTGGGTGGTGCTGCTGGCCAACCGCACCTACGACACCGAGGGAAACAACCGCATGCAGGCGCTCCGCCGCGCGGTTGCCGACCACGTGGTCGCCGCCGCGCAGTTCGGGGGGATGGTGGCCTCGGGCGGGGGGAACTGAGCCAAGTACGAAAGTACGAGAGTACGATAAGATGAAGATTCCCCCGCGCCGGGCGAGGCGCGGGGGGATCTCGTTTTGCCGGCCCTCGGGACGCCACCCGGCATCCCTGACGGGCAGATGCCGGACAGCAGTCCGCGAAGGCGGACTTCGGGCAGTTGTTGCCGCGAATTCATTCGCCGGGCGCCGAGCCAGAGTCGAGCCGGTGCGTTTCCGGGATCACCGATCACCCCCGATCACCAGCCCCCGTCATCTCCCCCGACGGCTCACTGCACGTGCACCACGCCCGTCATCCCCAGCGACTGGTGGGGGATGCAGTGGTAGCTGAAATCGCCCGCGGTGTTGAAGGTGAACTCGAAGGTGTCGCCCGCCGAGCCGATGCTGGCGCTGCTGAACACGCCGGGCTGCGCCGCGTTGTCGGGGGTGACGGTGTGGCCGGAGCTGGCGTCGGCCACCCACCGCACCGTCGTCCCCCTGGTCACGGTCAGCGTGCTGGGGGTGAAGCGGTTGCCGGCGGTGGCGTGGATCTCGATGACGCCGGGCGGGTTGGTGACGCCGCCGCCGCCACCGCCCGAGCCGCCGCCGCTGCTGCAGCCGCCGGAGACCAGGGTTCCGGCGACGGCGAGCGCGGCCAGGGAAATACGGATGCTGCGGATCATGGAAGCCTCTCGGGGTGTGACGGGTGGCGCGCCGGGCGTTGTGCCCGGCGCGGACGGGGCCGGCGTGGGCGGCCGGAGACGTTGAGTGGCGGCGTGGAAAGTGTTAGATTCAGGGCACGACCCGGCCTCCGCACCCGCGCAGCGCGCGCGGCCGCGGCGGCCGATCCGTTTGAATGGGACCGATGAGCCAGATCGCAGACGAGGTCCGCCGGCGGCGGACCTTCGCCATTATCAGCCACCCCGACGCGGGGAAGACCACGCTCACGGAGAAGCTCCTCCTTTACGGCGGGGCCATCCACCTGGCGGGGAGCGTGAAGGCGCGCCGCGCGGCGCGGCATGCCACGTCCGACTGGATGCAGATGGAGCAGGAGCGCGGCATCTCCGTGACCAGCTCGGTGCTGCAGTTCGAGTACGGCGGCTACGCGGTGAACCTGCTGGACACGCCGGGCCACCAGGACTTCAGCGAGGACACCTACCGCACGCTGATGGCGGCCGACAGCGCGGTGATGCTGCTGGACAACCGCAAGGGCGTGGAGGAGCAGACCCGCAAGCTCTTCGAGGTGTGCCGGCTGCGGAAGACGCCCGTGGTGACCTTCGTGAACAAGTGCGACCGCCCCGGCGCCGACCCCATCCAGCTGCTGGACGACGTGGAGCGCGAGCTGGGGATGAAGTGCTACGCCATGACCTGGCCGGTGCACGCGGGCGACCGCTTCCTGGGCGTGTACGACCGCGCCGACGAGCGCATCCACCTGTTCGAGCGCGGCGAGGACCACGGCCAGCGCCGCGCCGAGGAGCACACGGTGCGGCTGGACGACGACCGCATCCACGACATCGTTCCCGAGAACGCGCTGGAGAAGCTGCTGGACGACCTGTCGCTGCTGGAGCTGGCGGGGGCGGAGTTCAGCGAGGAGGCGTTCCTGCGCGGCGACGTGAGCCCGGTGTACTTCGGCAGCGCGCTGACCAACTTCGGCGTGGAGCCGTTCCTGGTGCAGTTCCTGGAGCTGGCGCCGGCGCCCACCGCGCGCGAGGCCAGCACGCGCACGGTTACGCCGCTGGAGCCGAACTTCACCGGCTTCGTGTTCAAGATCCAGGCGAACATGGACCCCAAGCACCGCGACCGCATCGCCTTCGTGCGGGTGTGCTCGGGGCGCTTCGAGGCGGGGATGCAGGTGAGGCACGTGCGCCTCGGCAAGCCCGTGCGGCTGGCGCAGCCCACGCAGTTCATGGCGCGCGAGCGCACGCTGATCGAAGAGGCGTGGCCGGGCGACGTGATCGGCATCCACGACCGCGGCACGCTGCGCGTGGGCGACACGCTCTCCGCCGACGGCGACCTGGAGTTCAGCGGGATCCCGCGCTTCAGCCCCGAGCACTTCGCCCGCGTGCACGTGGCCGACCCCATGCGCCGCAAGCAGCTGGACGTGGGGCTGCAGCAGCTCTCGGAAGAGGGCGCGGCGCAGGTCTTCTACGCCGAGTCCATCACCGGCCCCGCCCCCATCGTGGGCGCGGTGGGGCGGCTGCAGTTCGACGTGCTGCTGCACCGGCTGGAGCACGAGTACGGCGTGAAGGCGCGGCTGGAGCCCATGTCGTACCGCGTGGCGCGCTGGGTGGAGGGGCCGATGAAGGAGGTGGAGCGCGTGGCCGGCGGCGGCTACGGGCGCGCGCTGGTGTTCGACAGCAAGGAAAAGCCGCTCATCCTCTTCGACAGCGAGTGGACGATGAAGACCACCGCCGAGCGCGAGAAGGAGCATCTCCAGTTCTTCGACGTGGCGCCCTGAGGCGGGCGGGGCGGCGTAACGCAGGGGATTGATCACACCCCATGGAAGGGCAATCGCCGCTCCGGGAGCGGATGTCGAACGCTAGTCGCTGCCCCGCAACGGCTTAGGCCGATCGGCGGAGAAAGCAAAGTGAGGGCGGGGTGTTCCGCATCGGAACACTCCGCCCTTTTTCGTCACAACGACTATCTCTGCTGCGCGCCGGTCAGCCCGTCGCGCGGACCGGCTCGTCGGGATCGCGTCTCGCCGGCTTCACTACGATCTCCACGTCGTGCCCGAGCGCCTTGAGGAACGCGATCAGCCGCTCGAGCGAGAACAGGTGGAGCTTGCCGCGCATCATGTCCGAGACCGTCGGCTGGGTGGTGCCCAGGAGCTTTGCAGCTTTCGCCTGGGTGAGCCCACGCTCGCGAATGGTTTTCGTGATCGTATACAGCAGCCGTGAGCGGGCGAGCGCCTCCTCCGCGTCCGGAAGTCCTCCATCGGCGAATACGTTCCCGCTGCTGTACTCGAACTCCGGCTCGTCGCTCATCGTGTCCTCCCCTGATTCCCGGTGCCTTGGCCGAACTCCCGCTGGTGCACTCTCACGGCGGTCTCGAACCGCATCCGGATCAACTCGATCTCGTGCTGCGGGGTCGCGATCCCCCTGACCGACTTCTTCTTGAACGCGTGGAGCACGTAGATCGCTCCTTCCAGCTTCGTCGTGTAGACGACCCGGTACGTGTCGCCGTCGAAGTCACCTGTCAGCTCGAAAATTCGCAGGCCCTTCAGCACACCCGAAGAAAGCGGCTTGGCGCCCGGAAGACTCCGCACGCCAAGCTGGACCTGGTGGAGTGCGTGTCCGAACTCCTGGAGTGCCTCTCGCGGGAATGTTCTGTAGCTCTTCCTCGAGCTCGCAATCCAGATGAGAGGCCTCTCTGTCTCCATAACTATACGAGTTCTGAGATAATGAGCAAGGATGGATCAGCGGAGGGACGAACTTAGCGAACCATTTCGAGATTGTCCAGAGTGTGCTAAAGCTGGAATTATTGGAATTTCTGGAATTTCTGGACAAGAGAAAGCAGGGCGCCCGCGATGGACGCCCTGCTCCGATCTCTAGCCGGCGGCTGCGCGCCTAGCCGCGGCGGCCGCGGCCGTGGTCCCAGCCGCGGAAGTCCTCGGGGCGGTAGGTGGGCTCGTCGCCGATGCCGCGGTTCCAGCCGCGGTCGCGGACGCCGTACGGGTCGCCGCGGTTCGGCTGGCTGGCCTGGTGGCCGTCGTGCCATCCGCCGCGGTCCGTCTGCCCGGCCTCGAAGCCGCCGCGCATCACCCTGAAGGGTGTGCGGCTCTGGCGGTCACCGAAGGGGTCGCCGGCGTCGGTGCGCATGCGGTCGCGGCCGCCGTGCACGTCGCGGTCGTAGCCGCCGCGCTGCATTCCCGGCTGGGCGCGGAAGCCGCGGTCGTAGCCACCGTGGCGGGCGATGTCCTGGTCGTAGCGCGCGCCGCCGGCCGCGCGCCAGTCCCACTGCGCGTCGTGTGCGCCGCGGTTGCGGGCGGTGCTCCACGCACCGTCCAGCCCGCGATAGGCGAAGTCGGACGCGTCGTAGCCGCGGCCCTCGCCGCCGTGGTTCCAGCCGCCGCCCTGCATCATCCCGCGGTCGTAGCCGCGGCCGTGCATCCCGCCGCCCATGCGGCTCTCGAAGCGCTGCCAGGCGCCGCGCATCCGGTCGCCCAATCCACGCCCGTTGCCGTGCTCGCGGCCGTAGTCACGTCCGTAGTCGTGCCGGTCGAAGAGTCCCATCCGCTCCTCCTTCGTTCGGGTCCAGCTTTTCAGCCAGCAGGGGCGGTCCGGGGCGGCAATCTCCGTTCCAGACACGCGCTTGTCGCATCTCCCCCCGCCCGCTACGTTGCGCGCTTTCGATCCCCCGGCGGCGGATGGGGGATCGTGATGGGCCACACGGAGCCGGCGGAGTCAGCGGAGGACTTCGGAACCGTCCGTTGGCTCCGCGGTCCGTGTGACTTTCCTGAGGATGGGGACGGGCGATGACGGCCGAAGCGACCACGGTGTTCGACATGCTGCGCGCGCTGCCGATCCTGGCGGCGCTGGACGACGACGAACTGCGCTTCCTGGCGTCGATCGCCGAGCGGCGGACGTATGCGCGCGGGAGCCACGTCTTTCGCGAGAGCCAGCCGCGGCGCTCGTTCGGCGTGGTGCTGAAGGGGCGCATCGACATCGTGAAGGGGCTGCAGGGGCTGCCGCAGGTGCTGCACGTGCTGGCGGAGGGGGAAAGCTACGGCGAGGGAAGCCTGCTGGACGACTATCCCCACTCCACCAGCGGGGTGGTGCAGGACGACGCCGAGGTGCTGGAGCTGCCGCGCGACCGGCTGCGCGGGATCGCCGAGGAGAACCCGCGGCTCTTCGGCAAGCTGGCGATGGCGGCGGCGCAGCTCATCTCGTCGCGGCTGCGCTACGCCAACGCGCGGCTCACCGGGCGCGGGCTGGGCTACCTCTCCGGCGAGCTGCGCACCGAGCACGATCTCCTCGGGGAACGCGCGCTATCGGTCGATCTCTATTACGGCGTGCAGACTTTGCGCGCGATCGAGAACTTCCCCATCACCGGCATCCCCATCTCCCAGTACCCGCACCTGGTGAACGCGCTGGCGGCGGTGAAGGAGGCGGCGGCGCTGGCCAACCGCGAGCTGGGGCTGCTGCCGGACGAGGTGGCCGACGCGATCGTCCGCGCCTGCCGCGAGCTGCGCGAGGGGAAGCTGCACGAGCACTTCGTGGTGGACGTGATCCAGGGCGGGGCGGGGACGTCGACCAACATGAACGCGAACGAGGTGATCGCGAACCGCGCGCTGGAGCTGCTGGGGCACGAGAAGGGCGACTACCGCTGGGTGCACCCCAACGACCACGTGAACCTCAGCCAGTCGACCAACGACGTCTATCCCACGGCCATGAAGATCGCGGCGAACTGGGCGATCGAGGACCTGACCGCCGCGCTGGGCGAGCTGCGCGACGCGTTCCGGGCCAAGGGCGCCGAGTTCGCCGACGTGCTGAAGATGGGGCGCACGCAGCTGCAGGACGCGGTGCCGATGACGCTGGGGCAGGAGTTCAACGCCTTCGCGGTCACGATCGGCGAGGACATCGACCGGCTGCGCGAGGCGGCGGCGCTGATCCGCGAGATCAACATGGGCGCCACGGCCATCGGCACGGGGATCAACACCGAACCGCGCTACGCCGCCACCGTCTGCGAGAAGCTGTGCGAGGTGACGGGGCTGCAGCTTTCCACCGCGCCCGACCTGATCGAGGCCACCAGCGACACCGGCGCGTTCGTGCAGCTTTCCGGCGTGCTGAAGCGCGTGGCGGTGAAGCTGAGCAAGATCTGCAACGACCTGCGCCTGCTGTCGTCCGGGCCGCGCACGGGGCTGGGGGAGATCAACCTGCCGCCCATGCAGCCGGGCTCGTCGATCATGCCGGGGAAGGTGAACCCCGTGATCCCCGAGGTGGTGAATATGGTGTGCTTCCAGGTGGTGGGGAACGACCTGACCATCACCATGGCCGCCGAGGCGGGGCAGCTGCAGCTGAACGTGTTCGAGCCGGTGATCGGCTTCAACCTCTTCCAGTCGGTGGACATGCTGGTGCGTGGCTCCGTCGTCCTGCGCGAGCGGTGCGTGGTGGGCATCACCGCCAACCGCGAGCGGCTGTACCGCATGGTGTGCGATTCCATCGGCCTGGTCACCGCGCTGGTGCCCTACATCGGCTACGAGCGCAGCGCCGCGCTGGCCAAGGAGGCACTCGCCACCAATCGCGGTGTCTTCGAGCTGGTCCGCGAAAAGGGCTGGCTCTCGGAAGAGCGGCTGGCGGAGATCCTGACGCCCGAGGCGATGACGCGGCCCAGGGCAATGCCGCATCCGGTGGAGGCCTGAAAGAAGGGTTTTACGCCGAGGCCGCCCACCCGGCGAATGAATTCGCGGCAACAACGGCCCGAAGTCCGCCTTCGCGGACTGCTCCCTCACCACACCGGCGGGAGCCGCGGGTTCTCGCGGCCTCGGACGAGCGAAGGAGCCGCCGGAGCGGCAGGATGGTGAGGGGCGAGTCCGCGAAGGCGGACTTTGTGCTTTTGTTGCCGCGAATTCATTCGCCGGGCGTACCCCGCGCCCATACCATCACATCTCCATCGCCCTCGAATCCCGCGCGGTGGTACAGGGTGCGGCTGCGCTGCGTCGGCCAGAGGAAGGCCTGGTGCACGCCCGCGGCGGCGCACTCGTCCAGCGCCGCCGCCAGGAGACGCACGCCGACGCCGCCTCGGGCGGATTCGCGGACGTACAGGTTGGTGATGTAGCCGTGCACCTCCGGCTCATCGACCGGGTTCGGCATCTTCTCCAGCATCTGCAGCCACACCGTCCCGACGATCTCGCCGTCGACCTCCGCGACCCACGCGCGCCACGAATCTCCATCTCCCAATCTTGCGCGCATCCACTCCGCGCAGCGGGGGACGAACGCGTCGCGGTCCTCGTTCGGCGCGGTGATGGCGGCGCGGAACTCCCAGCGCAGCGCCGCCAGCGCGTCCGCATCTTTCGTGGACGCGCGGCGGATGGTCACGGCGACGTCAGATGGACTCGTCGGAATCCTCATCTTCATCATCGTCATCCGCCGGCGCGGGCTGGCCCTGCTGCTGCGTCTGCGGGGACGGATTCCAGCCGGCGGGCTCGGGGCCCAGGATCTCGCGCGCCTGGATCTGCGCGAGGTTCAGCTCGCGGCGCAGCGTCTCGTACCGCTCCGTCGCGTCGCGGCCGATGCGCTGGTCGGCGTTCGTGGTGAGGCCGTAGAGATACTGGATCTGCGCCTGCAGGCCGGGGCGGCTGTAGCGGACCGGCGGCGTGACCAGCACGGCCTCGAGCGCGTTCAGCCGCGTGAGCGAATTCCCCGTCGCCGTGCGCCTGGCCTCGGCGACGCGGGCGACCAGGCGGTTCACCTCCGTCACCATGTCGCGGACGCGCAGGTTGTGCGCGAGCTGCGCTTCCAGATCCCCCTGCGTCACGCCGTCGCGCGCGATCCGCGGGTCGATGGGCAGGACCAGCGGCTGCGTCGCGGTCCAATCCCCCACCGTCATCCGCACGGCGTAGCTCCCCGGCACGACGACGGGGCCGTTGCGGCCGTTCCCGCGCCCCGTGTCCCACGGGCCGGGGAGGGCCAGGTCCCACACGAAGCGGTGCATCCCCGGCGTCTTCGCCAGCACCATCGTTCCCGCGCGCTCGGGCGGCAGGCTCGCGCGCGACGTGTCGCTGCTGAAGCTGCGCAGCACGCGCCCGGAGGCGTCGAGCACGTCCAGCCGCACGTCGCCCGACGGACGCTCGGCCAGCCAGTAGTCGATCATCGCCCCGGACGGCGGATACTGCGGCGCGTCGGGGCGCGCGACGCCGGACTCCGGGCCGCCGAAGCCGCCCGACCAGCGCGCCCGCACCGCCTCGCGCGGCCGGAAGAGCCAGGCGCGCGAGCGGGCGACGGAATCGGCCAGCTGGTGCAGCGGCGTCAGGTCGTCCACGATCCAGAAGCCGCGCCCCTGCGTGCTGAGCACCAGGTCCTGCCGGTGCACCTTGATGTCGGTGACCGGCGTGTGCGGCAGGTTCAGCTGGAACGGCTGCCAGTGCGCGCCGTCGTCGAAGCTCACGTACATCCCGAACTCGGTCCCGGCGTACAGCAGCCCGGCACGCGACGGGTCCTCGCGCACCACCCGCACCGGCTCGCCCGCGGGAATGCCGTTGGCGCCGTCGGTGATCCGCGTCCACGTGCGCCCGTAGTCGCTGGTGCGGTAGACGTAGGGCGCGAAATCGCCCAGCTGGTAGCGCAGCACGGCCACGTACGCGCCGCCGCGCCGGTGCGGGCTGGCCTCCACCGTCTGCACGCGCCCCCCCGGCGGCAGCCCGCGCGGCGTCACGTCGGCCCACGTGCGCCCGCCGTCGCGCGTTACGTGCACGGGGCCGTCGTTGGCGCCCGTCCAGATCACCCCCGGCTCCAGCGAGCTCTCGCGGATCGCGTACAGCGTGCTGTACGTCTCCTCCCCCGTCACGTCGATGGTGATGGGCTCGCCCGACACCTTCGACTGGTAGCGCGGGTCGTTCGCGGTCAGGTCGGGGGAGATGCGCTCCCAGGTCACCCCGCCGTCCGTCGTGCGATGCAGGTACTGCGAGCCGTAGTAGACCACGCGCGGGTCGTGCGGGCTCACCTCCATCGGCGACACGCGCTGGAAGCGGTAGATGAGCTCGCGCGGCGGCATCCCGTAGAGCGACTGCGCGCCGACCCAGTACTGCTGCTCCTGCCCGCTGCGCAGCGACATCCGCGAGAACTGTCCCTTGCACGAGCCGTAGACGGTGTCCGGCCGGGTGGGGTGGGGGATGATGGGCCCCGTCTCGCACCCCGGCCCCTGCCGCCACGTCTGCGCCGGGTCGTCCACCCCGTTCTGCTGCGCGGGGAGCGAGTTCACGATGACGGTGGCGTTGTCCTGCTGCGCGCCGTACACGCGGTAGGGGAACTGGTCGTCCACGTAGACCTGGTAGATCTCGGCGGTCGGCTGGTTCAGCTGCGTGGACCAGGTGCGGCCGCCGTTCAGCGACACGTTGGCGCCGCCGTCGTTGCTCTGGATCAGGATCTCGGGCGTGCGGGGGTTGATCCACAGGTCGTGGTTGTCGCCGTGCGGCGTGCGCTGCGTGGTCCACGTCCGCCCGCCGTCCACGGACTTGTAGAAGCCCTCGCTGCCGACGTAGACCACGTCCGCGTTCGTCGGGTCGGCGGTGATGTTGGTGTAGTAGAAGGGGCGGGAGACGAGCTCGCGCTTGTCGCTCACCTGGCGCCACGTCTCGCCCGCGTCGTCGGAGCGGTAGAGGCCGCCGCCGGGGCTGGCCTCGACCAGCGCGTACACGCGGCGCGGGTCGGCGGCGGAGACGGCCACGTTGCTCTTGCCGAACAGCCCGGTGGGAAGGCCGCCGCCCAGCTTCCGCCACGTGGTCCCCCCGTCGGTGCTGCGGTAGATGCCGCCCTCGCGCGCGCCGGAGATGATCGTCCACGGCTTCCGCTCCCCGCGCCACATCGAGGCGTACACGACGTCCGGGTTCCTCGGCTGGAGCTCGAGATCGACCGCGCCGGTGCTGTCGGAGACGAAGAGCACCTTCTCCCACGTCCGCCCGCCGTCCCTCGTCCGGTACACGCCGCGGTCGCGGTTCGGCGCGAACGCGTTCCCCAGCGCCGCCACGAACACGGTCTGCGGATCGGAGGGATGGATGCGCACCGCGCCGATCTGCCCCGTCGCTGCCAGCCCCGCGTGCGTCCACGTGCGCCCCGCGTCGGTGGAGCGGTAGACGCCGCGCCCGGTGGAGACGTTGCTGCGGATCCCATCCGATCCGGTCCCCGCCCAGACGACGTTCGGGTCGGAGAGGGCGACGTCCACCGAGCCCATCGACGCCTCGCCGAAGAAGGGGTCGGAGACGTTCACCCACGTCTGCCCGGCGTCGGTCGTCTTCCACACCCCGCCGCCGGTGGAGCCCATGTAGAAGGTGTACGGCTGGCTGGGCACGCCGGTGACGGTGGTCACGCGCCCGCCGCGGCTGGGCCCGATCTGGCGGTAGCGCAGGTCGCCGAACAGCGCCGGCGCGAACCCGCCCGCCGGCGCGGCATTCTCCTGCGCGCGCAGGGTGGGATTGGGGACCAGGGCGATGCCGAGCAGCACGGCGGCGGTGGGCCGGAGGCGCATCCCGTCTCCTTCGGTTCGTTCGTGTCGTTGGATGGTGTGGATGGCTGATCGTATACAATCCGGGCGGGGACGGCGCCAGTGCGGAGGGGGTGATCCGGCCCGGCGGGGCTCCCCGGCGAATGAATTCGCGGCAACAAAAGCACAAAGTCCGCCTTCGCGGACTCACTCCCGGGCATCCTGGCGAATGCTCGGGGATCGATGCACCCTCGGGTTTGGCTGGAGGACGGGTGAAGCGGCGGGATGCGGGGCTGGATCTCGCGAGGGCGGCCTGATCGGCCTCACCGCCGCGGCGGCTCGCGGAGGTCCGCCAGCCACACCGGGCGCGGGGTGTTGCTCTCGCGGCAGCGGCGGTCGATCACGGCCAGCACCTCGCCGGCCGTCTTCTCGCGCTCGCCCGGGGCGAAGTGCTTCACCAGCAGCGAGAGCGCGGCGGTGGCGGAGTCGTGGCTCAGCTCGGCGTTGCGGTTCTGGATCTCGCGGATGTACCACTCGGTCAGCTTCCGCGTGGTCTTGATGTACGGGTCGGCGCCGTCGATGAACCCGCGCAGCCCCGTGGGGCTCATCCCGATGTCGCGCGCGGCGTGGCGCAGCGAGGTGGCGTCCACGTACAGGCGGGCCGCCTGCCGCAGCGTATCCGTGGGCGCACCGTCGCGTTGCGGCATCGTTCGTCGCCGGCGTCAGATCGGTAAAAGATTACACTCCCGCCTACCTTAAGCCCCCCCGCCGCCCCGCCGCAAGTAGTTAACGAAGAAAACTGTCACGCGTCGCCATCCGCCGCGGAAGGCGTGGATTTCGCCTCCGCGACGCGCGGCGCTTCAGGACTCCGGGTCCAGCTTCAGCGCCGCCGAGTTCATGCAGTAGCGCAGGCCCGTCGGCGCCGGGCCGTCGCGGAACACGTGCCCCAGGTGCGCGTCGCAGCGGCTGCACACCACCTCGGTGCGTCGCACGAACCACGAGCGGTCGTCGTGCTCGTCCACCGCGCCGTCCGCGGCGGGGCGGGTGAAGCTGGGCCATCCCGTGCCGCTCTCGAACTTGTCGTCCGAGCGGAACAGCTCGTTCCCGCAGCACACGCAGCGATAGGTGCCCTGCCCGTGCTCGTCCCAGTACTCGCCGGTGAACGCGCGCTCCGTCCCCTTCTTCCGCGTCACGTCGTACTGCTCGGGGGTGAGCTGCGCCTTCCACTCGGCCTCGCTCTTCCGCACCTTCTCCTGGACCCTGTCGGCCATCCGCTCCTCCTGGACTATCGAGAGATCTCGCTCGCGCGAGCTGGTGAACTGCAGGTTTCGGGCGTGTTTGGCGCCTGGGCGCCAAACCGGGCTGCGCGCGCGGTAGGGCACGATACTACTGTGCCCAACCGCGCCGGGCCCCCGGCGGATTCGTCGCTTCCGCAGCTTCATCTCCATCCCGCGGCATCATCGCCGCCGCCCCGCCGGGTTCCCGGCCCTCCGGGCGCGCATCCCTCACGCGTCCGGGGTGCATCCGATTGGATGGCGAGGGGTTACGTATCTTCCACCCACGCTTCGTACACCCGCCGCCGCGCTCCGCTCCGTCTCCGCATTGGCCCGCATCGCCCGCCGCCGTGACATCCGCCGCCCCGCCGATGCATATTCGGACGGCAGCCGTGTGCGATCCCGCGCCCGGCCCGATCCCCCAGTCTGGAGAAGAAGCATGGCCAAGCTCAAGCTCGATCTCGAGAACCTCGCCCTGGAGTCGTTCGACAGCGTGTCCGACGTGGCGCCGCGGGAGAAGGGGACGGTGCAGGGCCACGACGCCCCCCAGACGCAGCAGGTGAAGTGCACCTACTTCTGCACCTACGCCTGTCCCACGGGGATGGAGTGCTGAGGCACGGCTGAAAGAAGCATCACACGCAGGAAACGGAGGGAGCTCGGCGTGCACCGGGCTCCCTCCGTTTCCTCCGCTTCCTCCGTGTGATCCGCGGTTCGTCAGCGCTTCTTCCTGCGCCGGGCCGCGCGGGCCACGTCGATCGCCTTGAGCACCCACGGGCGGAGCGCGTCCGCATCCTCCAGCAGGTCGGCGGGAAGCTCGTAGTACCGGATGATCATCCTGCCGTCCTCGAACGGCGCGAACGGCCCCATCCCGGCGGCCTCGAAATCGCCGCGGTTGCTGTCGTCCACCTTCAGGAAGATGGTGTCGTCGTCCAGCACCGCGAAGAACAGCCCGTCGGAGTAGATCCCGACGCCGCCGAACATCCGGCGGTGCGTGACCGCCGGCGCCACGCGCGCCAGCTGCTCCAGCACGAAGTCGCGGTACTCAGCGGTGACGGCCATCGCTCCCCTTCCCCGAAGCCAGCTCCGGCCGGCGGAAGTACGCGGCCGCCCGCTCCAGCAGGTCGCTGTCCGTCTCCACCCCCGTCACCACCTTCGGCAGGCGCCCCGGCGCGGCGAAGACGTACCCGACGGGACGGGGACAGCGCACCAGCCGCAGCCGGCTGTCAGTGCGCAGCTTCACCCACTCGCCGAACCGGTCTTCGGCGGCGACGCCGTGCCCGCGCAGCGACTCGGAGGCGTGCGACCAGTGCCACGAGAAGTCGTCGAGCACCGTCGCCAGGTCGTCGTCCGCATCGACCTGCCCCTGCGCCACCCGGTAGCAGGCGACCACCGTCGGCCCGCGGACTGCGACGGCGGACGTGTCCACCTGCTGTGCGGCGACCGGCGCGGCGGACGCGAGCAGCGCGGCGGCGAGCGCGGCGCTCTTCATCCCCCCGCCTTCTGGCTCCAGTAGAAGCCGGTGCGGCTGAGCGGGTCCAGGAACAGCCAGCCGTGCGGCGGCCCGGCCACCTCGTACGCTTCCAGCCGGTTTCCCGCCTTCCCCAGCATGGTCCGCGGGTTCAGCGTCCACCACGGCGTGAAGCCGGGGCCCACCACCTGCACCGCGCGCGCCTCGTTCAGCGACAGGCGCTTCAGCCCCGACGTCATCCGGTCGTGGTCGGCCGGCTCGTAGGTGAAGCGCACCCAGTGCAGCCCCTGGCGGTCGTCGCGGCGGGTGTGGATCTCGGTGGCGCCGGGCGGCACCAGCGGCGGCAGCGCGTCGGCGCCGGACTTCGGCGCCTGCGCGTACGACGGCCAGAACCCCTGCGGCTGGTCCACGTACGTGCAGACGGTGGGGTACAGGCCGACGAGGACGGCGATGGCGGCGAACACCAGCAGCAGCACCACGTTCCTGCGGCGGCGCAGCCGGTCCTGCTCCGATATTTCCGGCATGGTCGTTGGGATCGGGACGAGGGACGAACGACGTTGGGACGCGCAAAGATAGAGCGCCCCCCGGCGAGCCGCGAGGCCGCCGGGGGGCGCTTCGTCATCCCTCACCCGATGCGGTTACGGCGCGTGGCGGGTGAACACCATCACCGGTTCGGGCGAGAGCGGCGGGAGGCGCAGGATCAGCCGGTTCCCCACCACCTGATAGCCCACCGGGTGCTGCAGCGCCCACTCCTGCGCGTCGAACGGCGAGCGGGCGCCGGCGGCGCGGCGGTCCACGGTCATGCTCCCGCTGGGGTGAAAGCGCAGCTCCCCGCCGCCCGCCTCCACGCTTCCCACCGACTTGCCGTACGCCAGCAGCCCCGGCGCGATGGCCGACTTCGTGAACGTCGCCGACTCCATGCTGAACGCGCCGCCGGGGCCGAACTGCACCGTCATCTGGCGCAGGCCGCCGGGAAGCGAGCCGTCGGTGGGCTGGATGCTCCAGGTGCCCAGCAGCTCCGCGTCGGTGGGCGCGGTGGCGTCGTTCCCGCACGCCGCCAGGGCGAGCAGGGCGGCAAGTGCCAGGGTGATGCGAGGCGTTCGCATGGCCGTCGTCTTCCGGAGTGGGCGGGACCGCTGAGTGAACGCACGAGCGCGGCCGCCCGTGACGGTTTCGGCGGCCGATCGGGATGAGCGGTGGATGAAGCCCGCGCGGCGGGCCGGGGGAGGAGGGCCCGCCGCCGGAGGACGACCCTCCAGCGCCCGGCCCGACGACGGAACCCTACTCCACCTCCACGCCGCGCCCGCGGCAGTCGTCCTGCCCGGGCTCGCGCGCCTGAACCACCTCGCGGATGGCCACGGCGCGAGGATACATCCCCATGTGCCCGAACATCCCGCGGTCGGTGACCTCGGCGCGGACGGTGACGAACACGGTGCCGTACTCGCCGTCCTTCACCAGCTCGCGGTAGCGCGCCATCAGCGGGCCGGCGTCGGACACCCACCACCGCTCGCGGCCGCCGCAGGCGGTGAAGGACTGCTCCTCCCACCGCACCGTGTAGTGGCCGGTCAGCTGCCGCGGCTCGCCGCCGGGCGCCGCCGCCGCCAGGCCCAGCACCCCCGCCGCGGCGGCGATCGCGAGGCTCCGCTTCTTCATCCTGCTCACTGCTCTTCCTGCCTGGTTGAACACCCGGCCTCCCGCGTTACCCTATCCGTAAGACACGTGCAACGCGCGAAAGGTTGCGATTCCCGATCCATCTTTGTCCAATCTCGATCTTCCCGCAATGGACAACGGCCGGGCTCGCATGGAAAAATCGAGGAAGCAGAGAACCCTTCCGCGGCTCGCGCGGCCCATCTTTCCCCGTGAGAGCTGAGACGCTGGTCATCCGGCGCACTCTCGCACTCTCGCACTCTCGCACTCTTCCACTTCCGCACTTCCGTCGGTCGCGCACGGTGCGTGCAGGCTCGCCATCCGGACTGGGTGATTCGTCTCTCCTCGGACCCGACCACTGATGCGCATCCCGATCGCCGTCGCCTGCCTGGCCGCGCTGTCCGCGTGCACGCCGCCCGTGTCATCCCCATCCCCCGCCGCCGATGGGGTGCCGGGGGTGCGGCGCGAGTTCCGCGCCGTGTGGGTGGCCACCGTGGCGAACATCGACTATCCCTCGCGCCCCGGGCTCCCCGTGGACAGCCAGCGCGCGGAGCTCACCGCCGTCCTGGACCGCGCGGCGGCGCTGCACCTGAACGCCATCGTCTTCCAGATCCGCCCCGCGGGCGATGCGCTCTACCCGTCGCAACTGGAGCCGTGGTCGGAGTACCTCACGGGCGAGCAGGGCAGGGCGCCGGAGGGGGGATGGGATCCGCTCGCCTTCGCCGTGGCCGAGGCGCACCGGCGCGGGATGCAGCTGCACGCGTGGTTCAACCCGTACCGCGCCAGCCATCCCACGGAGAAGACGCCGCCCGCGGCCAGCCACATCAGCCGCACGCACCCCGAGGTGGTGAAGCAGTACGGCCACTACCTGTGGATGGATCCCGGCGAGCCGCTGGTGCAGGACCATTCCATCGCCGTGATCCTGGACGTCGTCCGGCGGTACGACGTGGACGGCGTGCACATCGACGACTACTTCTACCCGTACCCGGAGAAGGATTCCGCCGGCGCGACGATCGACTTCCCCGACGAGCCCAGCTGGCAGCGCTACCGCGCCTCCGGCGGCCGCCTGTCGCGCGACGACTGGCGGCGGAGCAACGTGGACCGCTTCGTGGAGCGGATGTACCGCGAGGTGCACCGCGCCAAGCCGTGGGTGCAGGTGGGGATCAGCCCGTTCGGCATCTGGCGCCCGGGAAATCCGCCACAGATCGTCACCAGCTTCGACCAGTACGCCGTCATCTATGCCGACGCGCGCAGGTGGCTGCGCGAGGGATGGGCGGACTACTTCTCGCCGCAGCTCTACTGGCGCATCGCGGCGACGGGGCAGAGCTACCCCGTGCTGCTGGACTGGTGGGAGCGCGAGAACGTGCGCGGGCGGCAGCTGTGGCCGGGCAACTTCACCAGCCGGACGTTCGAGGGAGATCCGCAGCCCTGGCCCGCCAGCGAGGTGATCGGGCAGATCTACGTGACGCGCGGGCGGCTGGGCGGGGGAACGGGGAACGTACACTTCAGCATGAAGGCGTTCGCGCTGAACCGCGACAGCCTGAGCGAGCGCCTGGTGCGCGAAGCCTACCGCGACCGCGCGCTCCCGCCCGCGTCGCCGTGGCTGGCGCGCGGCCGCCCGGCGCGCCCCGCGCTGGCGCTCGCGCGCGACGCGTCCGGCGTGCAGGCGGTGTCCATCCGCGCGGGCGGCGGCGCCGCGCCGATGTGGTGGGCCGTTCGCGCCCGCGCCCAGGACCGCTGGACCACGGACGTCCTCCCCGCCGCGCAGACCACGTGGACGCTCCCCCCCGGCACCGACCAGGCCGCCGTCTCCGCCGTGGACCGCGTGGGGGTGGAGGGCCCCGTGGCGGTGCTGCGGGTGTCGCCGTGACGATGGGTTGCGGAACCCCTCATGCGCGCCGAATGCGCCTTGCGCGATCGTGTGAGACGTTGGTGTGGCGCGCGTAAACTGTTGCGAGTGCAGGAAGCGGCGAATCACCACCCGCTCCGAAGATGCCGCCTGTGGACAGAGTTGACGGGAACGGACTGGTGTTTTAGCTTCAAGGCAACCGAAGACAGGAGGGGTGCGATGCCGACGAGGATCACCCGGCTTTCCCGCGAAGGCACGCGAGAGCTCATCGAAGAGATGAAACGCCCGGCGGCCGATACACCCGAGCGGCGGGCGACTCTCGACGCCGTTCGCGAGATGCGGCCGATGATGGAGAAAGCCATGCAGCGGAAGAAACCGGCCGACAAAGGCTGATCGGTCGGTTCGCCGCTCGCGAGTAACGTGGCAGGTCTTTCAGGCCTGCCATTTCCTTTGCATCGACCTTCAGCCGAACATGCTGCAGAATTCCATCATCGAGAAGATGGAAGGTCCGCCGCCGGCGCGTTTCGACTGCGGGCGGTCCGACCAGAACGCATTTTTCCACGGATATTCGTGGTCGGACCAGCAGGCGAGCCTCTCGACGACCTACCTCATCTGGCGGAGCGGCATTCTCGCGGGATTTGTCACCGTCAGCATGAGTGTTGTTGCGCTCGATCCCCGGGAGCGTGATCCGGTGATCCGTTTTCGTGACGTGAGTGCGCTCAAACTCCTCCAACTCGGGGTCGATCGCGCATTCCAGGGGAGCGGTCTCGGACGGTACGCCGTACGGTGGGCTCTCGGATTGGGCCAGATCGTTGGGGAGAAGGTCGCCTGCCGTTACGTGACACTCGACGCGCAGCCGGATCTCGTGCTGTGGTACGAGCGCCAGGGGTTCGTCCCCAACAAGCTGGCCCAGAAGCGGCGCATCGCCGACGCGCTGCAGCATGGGCGCGACCCTGAGCGCATTGCCGTGAGCATGCGCTTCGATCTTCGCGACATCGAATAAAACATCACCCCCGATGCGTGTCCGCGCCGGGGGCGATGCAGTTTCGTACTTCCGTACTCTCGTACTTCCGTACTGCTGTTCAGCTGTTCGCCCCGGCCGCCAAGCCGCCGGGGAAGCGGCTGGCGCGGATGTCGACGCCGCGCTGGCGGAGCGCCTCGATGTACGGCTCGGCGGGGACGCCCTCGTCCGGCGTCCACACGCCCGGCTCCACGTCGCCGGCGGCCTGGAGCGCGCCGGTGATGGCCAGCGAGTAGCCGGTGGTGCGCATCATCGCGGTGATCCCGGTCTCCGGGTCGAACCGGTCCAGCAGGTCCCAGCGCAGCAGCAGCGGCTGGCCGTCCTTGTCGCCCTCCACCTCCACGCGCAGCGCCACCAGGTCCGGGCTCTGGCGCGGGTCCTTGGTCAGCTTGCCGCCGGCCACCTTGATGAACACGTCGCGCGGCACCACGCGCTGACCCTTCACGTCCACCGCGTCCAGGTCCAGCAGCCCCAGGTCGCGGATGGCCTCCATGATCCGGGCGTGGCCGGGGTAGCGCAGCGTCTTGTACTCCATCGTGGGCACGTCGCCGGCGTAGCGCTGCGCCATGGTCGACAGCCCGCCCGCGGTGTGGAACGCCTCGAGCGTGCCCGCGCCGGGAAAGTCGATCTCCTCGATCTCCGACAGCGCCTTCACCTGCGTGGGCTGCCCGTCGCGCAGCACCCACGACAGGGTGGTGTAGTAGTCCACCACGCCTTCCATGCTGTACACGATCTGGTAATTCAGCGGCGGCTCGGGGTGCTGCGGCAGGCCGCCCACCTTGATGGACACGGAGCGCACGGTGTCCATCTGCCCGATCCCGTGCTGCGCCAGGATGTTCACCATCCCCGGCGCCAGCCCGCTGTCGGGGACGGCGCTCACGCCCTTCTCCCGCGCGCGGTCGTGCTGCCCCTTCTGCTGCAGCACGATCTCGGTGTTCCCGCCCAGGTCGGCGTAGTGGGCGCCGCAGTCGATGGCGGCCACCAGCATCCCCAGGTTGAAGTGGTAGGGGAAGGCGTTCATCACCGCGGCGGCGCCCTCCATCACCTCGCGCACGGCGCCGCGGTCGGTGGCGTCCACCTGCACGGCGGTCAGCCGGCCGCCCAGGTACGGCTGCAGGAACCCGGGAAGCGCGTCCACCTTGAGGTCGGCGATCACCACGTCGTGGCCGGTGTGCCTCAGCAGGTCGTACGCGCACGCGCTCCCCTGCTGACCCGCACCGAGCACCAGCATCCGCATGTCGCAGCTCCTTGATTCGCAAAAAGATACATGTCCCGGACGCGGGGCGGCGCCGGGACGTGGGGCACGCGGGCGCGGTTCAAGCCGCGCGCGAGAGGGGCGGAAGATAGCGGGCGCGGGCGGCGGATGCAAAATCGCGGCAGCGGATGAACCGTGTTGCTCGGCCGGGGAGCCACGGCGGGCCCAGGCTGTCGTGGCGCACCCCGAAGCTCTCCTGCGATGAGTTCTCCCGTTCGCGCAGATCTGCGGATTGAGGCCGGGCGGGCACGATGCAGCCCCTCGGCGCAGATCCCAATCCAGCTACCTCTCCCGGTACGGGAGAGGTGGACGGCCTAAGCCGGCCGGAGAGGGCGCGAGGCCGGAGGACGAGCCAAACTCATCTCCCCCATAGTCTTTCCCTGCTTCCGATCTCCTTCTGCAGATACAACTCTGTCCATCTACTAGAACTATAGTTGACATCTCCGCCGCACCCGATTAGCATCTACTACAAGATTAGTAGATGCGGCGGGCGGACACCTCGTGAGGACCGGCGATGATCGCTTACTGGATGCTGTACTGCGCGGCGGTGGGTGTGCTGCTGAGCCTCGGCGCGCTGGCGCTGGAGCGGGCCGTGCGCCCGCTCGGCTGGGCCACGCGCTGGGGATGGGCGGCCGCGCTGGTGCTGACGCTCGCCGTCCCCGCGGCCGTCCGCCTCCTCCCGACGCTCCGTCCCGCTCGCGCCCCTGCGGCCATCACCCTGCGCGGCGTGGAGGTCGCGGCGACGGTGGCGACGTTGCCGCGCAAGGTGCGCCCCGCGTTCGACCCCGCTCGGCTGGACGCGCCGCTCGCCGCCGTCTGGGGCGCGTCGTCGGCCGCGGTGGTGCTGGCGCTCGCGGGGATGGCGGGCGTGCTCGGGCGCCGCCGCCGCCGCTGGGCGCGCGTGGAGATCGACGGCATCCCCGTCCTCGTCTCCGGCGAGACGGGGCCGGCGGTGGTGGGGCTCCTCCGCTCGCGCATCGTCCTCCCCCGCTGGGCGGTAGACGCCGACCCCGGGGCGCGGCGGCTGGTGCTGGAGCACGAGCAGGAGCACGTCCGCGCGGGCGATCCGCGCCTCCTCGCCCTGGCCCTGCTGGTGGCCGCGCTGACGCCGTGGAACCCCGCCGTGTGGTGGCAGCTGCGCCGGCTGCGCCTGGCCGTGGAGGTGGACTGCGACGCGCGCGTCCTTGGCCGCCGCGCCGACGTGGGCGCCTACGGCGCGGTGCTGCTGGAAGTCGGCCGCCGCACGGTCCACTCCCGCCTGGCCGCGGCGGCCTTCGCCGAACCGGTGTCGTCCCTCGAACGGAGAATCCGCATCATGACCGCACCCCGTGTCCGCCGCCCGCTCCTCCGCGCCATCTCCTTCGGCGCCGTGGCCGCCGCGCTCGCCGCCGCCGCCTGCGAGACGCCCGCGCCCACGCAGCCGTCCACCGCCACCGCGCGCGCCCTCTACCGCGCGCCGGGCGAGGAGCCGAGCTTCCCCAAGATCCCCCTGACGCCGCGCAACGCCGTCGCACGGTATTTCCCGCAGGTGCTGGAGAGCGGGATGGGCGAGAACGAGCGCCTCCTCTTCGTCCTGGCGCCCGACGGGCAGGTGGTGCGGCACGAGCGCATCGCGGCCGGCGCCGACGGCACCGGGCTGGGGACGCTGGCGGGCGACATCCCGAACGGCACCATCCGCTCGGTGGACGTCATGAAGCGCCCCGCCGGCGAGCTGGGGCCGACCCGCGTCGGGATCGTGTGGGTGCAGTTGAAGGGCGAGGGTGAGGCGATGCCGATGCGCCGCAGCGAGACCGGGGCCGACGGCATCGCCCGCGAGACCGCGACGGCCCGGTTCAAGATGCGCGTCTCGGAGGTTGACGGGGGGACGGCCGCGGCCGGGGTGCCGACAAGGACCGAGGCCGGCGGTGCTCCGGACATGGACGACGTCGGAGCGGCGATGCGGCGCTTCTACACGCCGGCGATGGCCGCCGCGGGGCTCACCGGGAGCGCCACCGTCACCTACACCGTGGGTGCCGACGGCAAGGCGCGCGACGTCCAGGTCGCCGCGAGCCCGGCCGAGCTGGAGCCCGTGGCGCGGCAGGTCGTGGCCTCGCTGGTCATGCAGCCCACGCACGGCGCCACACCCGTGCGCATGTACCTGCGCTTCTCGCCCGAGACGCGCGACGCCGCCAGCCGCTGAACGAACCGGGAGCCGGACGTGGAGATCGCATTCACCGACCGCGAGCTGGACGTGATGGGCGTGCTCTGGGACCTGGGCGGCGGGTCCGTGGCCGAGGTGCGCGACCGGCTGCCCGACGACCTGGCGTACACCACCGTGCTCACCGTTCTCCGCACGCTGGAGGAGAAGGGGTACGTGGGCCACGTCGAGGCCGGGAAGGCGTACCGCTACCACCCGCTGGTCCGCCGGCAGGACGCGGGGACCAGCGTGCTGCGCCGCATCACCCGCAAGCTGTTCAAGGACTCGCCGGAGCTGCTCCTCACCCAGCTGGTATCCGACCGCGGGCTGAGCGACGACGAGCTGCGGCGGATGCAGAAGCTGCTGGAGGACCGTCTGCGCGGCGGAGGCGAGGAATGATCCCGCCCCGGCCGAAACCCCCGATCTCCGGATGGAGGGCCCGTTCCATGACCGCGCGCCATCGCTACCGTTTCCTCCCGTTCGCCGTGCTGGCGCTGGCCGGATGCGCGGCTCGCGTGCCCGCCGCCAGCCCGCCCGGCGCCCCGGCTCCGGCGGCCGCGGCGGCCGGGGCCGCGCCCGCTTCGCCGCTTACCCCGCGCGCCGCGCTGGAGCGGTACTATCCGCAGATCCTGGCCGGCGGGATGCCGGCCACCGACGTGGTCCTGCTGGTGGTCTCGCCCGGCGGGCGGGTGATGAAGCACGCCCTGCTGCACACCATGCAGGGCACCACGGGGGTGCAGATCGAGCAGCAGCTCCAGCCGTTCGGCACCGGCATCGCGAACGTGAACATCATCAAGACGAAGCCCGGCGAGCTGGGGCCCACGACCGTGAACATCGCCTGGGCCGATCTCTCCTACGAACCCTCCGAGCCCGAGGCTCCCTAGACCGGGCGGGCCCCGAATCCACGAAGCAGCGCCGGGATCCCGACGGGCCCCGGCCGCGCCGAGAGCCTGGCGCCGTTTGCGAGGCTTTTCGTCGTTTTGGAGATGCGGGCTGCGGCCGATGATCGACGTCGCCAGAAATTCCCGACGTCCACCGCCGTGCTCTGCCGCCGATGCAGAATCGACTGCCGGAATGCGCGGCCGGTTTGTCGTTTTGACTGACGGAAACTGGTCTGCCGCTTGCCTTTTCACGGGGCCAGCCGGCGGGCAGACGACGCCCGCCCCATCGGGAGAGTTCCCGTGTCAACGGCCATTGCGGGCCGATGAACCGTCAACACAGGAGATGAGAACCATGGCCATCACCCCCACCACCAACCGCTGGGCCCCGGCCGATCCGTTCGGGCTGCTGGACCAGGTGTTCGGCAACACCGGCGCGCGCGCCGGCGGCAACCTGATGCGTGCCCCCGAGACCGACGTGGTCGAGACCGAGCGCGAGATCCGCGTGCACGTGGAGATGCCCGGCCTGAAGCGCGACAACATCGAGGTGGACGTGGAGAACAACGTCCTGACCATCCGCGGCGAGAAGCGCGAGGAGCGCACCGAGGGGCAGGACGGGCGCTACCACCTGGCCGAGCGCCGCTACGGCACCTTCGCGCGCTCGTTCGTTCTCCCGCGCGACGTGGACGCCGACGGCATCCAGGCCGCCTTCGAGGACGGCGTGCTGACCGTGCGCATCCCCAAGAGCGAGAAGGCCCGCCGCCGCAAGATCGACGTGGGCGGCAACGCTACCGCCCAGCAGGTGAGCGGCGGCCAGCAGGGCCAGAACGGCAACGGCGAGCAGCAGAACGGCTGATCGCGAGCGGACCACGGCAGCAGGAACGATGTCGGGCCGGCGGCATGTGCCGCCGGCCCGCGTCCCTGTCTGTTTCGTCAGTGCGCCGTGTGCTCCAGCAGCGTATGGAAGTGGTGCGTTCCCACCTCCCGCCGCGGTGAGTAGCGGCCGCGGTGGTAGAGGCGCGATTTGACGCCTTTCTGCACCGCCTCCACCACCTCCTCATCCTCCATCTCCACGCGGTGGAGGCCGGCGCCGGCGCCCTGCTCGCGCTTGGTGGCGTCCCAGACGTAGCTGAGGAACGACACGCGGGTGCGCTCGGGGCCCAGCGGCTGCACCAGGTTCACCGACAGCCCCCACGGATAGAAGTTCAGCATCAGGTTGGGAAAGAGCCACCAGTAGTACGCCGCCACCCGCGTCCCCTCGTCCGGGTGCCCGGGCGGGAGCGCGAACGCCTCGGCGGCGTGCTTCGTGGTGCCCAGCTGCAGGCTGCACCAGTCGAACGTCTCCGTTCGGTACGTGGAGTAGTCCAGCGCGTCGCTGAGAGAGGCGTGCACGTACGGGATGTGGAACTCCTCCAGGTAGTTGTCCACGTACAGCGCCCAGTTGGCCGAGATCAGGTAGTCGCGGCTGGTGGCGGCGTCATAGACGAACTCGTCCAGCGGGAGAAAGCCCACGCGCTCGCGCACCGGCCCGATCCACTCGTCGAACCCGCACGCGGGGTCCAGCGCGGTAAAGTGCAGCGGGCCCCAGCGCTCCAGCGGCAGCCGCGGCAGGTCGTCGGCGGGCGAGGGGAAGTTTTGCACGCCCTCGAACTCGGGCATGAACGTCATCTTCCCGTCCAGCGCGAAGCGGCGGCCGTGGTAGCGGCAGCGCAGCCCGTGCGCGTGCGTCTCGCCCTCGCAGACGACTGTCCCCCGGTGCGTGCAGACGTTGCTCAGGCAGCGCGCCTCGCCGTCGTCGCCGCAGGCCAGCACCAGCGGCTCGTCCAGGCACCCCTCCAGCAGGGTGAACGGCAGAAGGTGTCCGGGCGCCTTCACCCGCTCGGCGCCGCGCACCATCTGCCAGCTGCGCGCGAACACCCGCTCCCGCTGCAGCGCGTACCACGCGGGGTCGTGGTACACCTCCGCCGGCAGCGTCTCCGCGCGGGCGATGTCGGGGTCGATGGTGAAGGGGCGCAGGGGCATGGAGATGCGGCGCGTGCGGGAGATGGCGATTCGTCCGGGGATCCGCCGCCAATGTACGCGCCCGCCGCGGCGCCACCAAGCCGCGCCGCGCCGACGATGATCGTAATGTGATGTGAAACCGGATTCGAGATCGATCGTGCAATTCGGAAGCGCACGTGCGACCTCACCTGTAGATCCTTCGGCCTGCAACCGTCCGTGCGAGGGCAACGACAGTGTGGCCGGCCTCAGGATGACGTCTCTCTGTGCGTTTGTAATGCAGAGGTGATTGCCAGATCCGGTATGAGGAGATGTGCGAAGCCGGGGAGGGAAGACGGCGCCCGTCCGCACCGGAGGCCCGCGCCGGCGGGGGCGTGCGTGCGGGCGCCGGGTTCAGCGGCGGCTCAACAGGCGCAGGGCGACTTCGTGGTGCAGTACGTCTTGCCGCAGTTGGTGTCGATGCAGGTCAGCAGGCTCGAGGCGTACATGTCCTGCGCCTTCACCGTTCCCAGCACCTCGGCCGGCTCGGCCGCGACGAACGACTCGATCGTGAGATCCTCTGCGTTCAGCTTCAGCTTCCTGTTCATGGGATTTCCTTTCGGGTTTGATCGCGAGCGACGCGGGCCATCGGTGACATCACATTATCTGAATACGTCACATTTAACAATGCAGATTGTCTAACCGGATGTGTCGTCATCATCCCCCGCCTTCCGTATCTCCGCTTTCATTCTCGTTCTGGAAGCGGTTGATTCTCTTCCGACGATCCGGGCGGCGTGGTCGAATGTGCCATTGAGCGTCGAAGATGGATGCGTCCGGGCGAGCGGCGGATGGGAGGCATGGCTTGACATCCGGCCTAATCGAAACTAATCTGGTTACAGATTCGGTCCCACGGAGTGGAAGCAGGGAGATGATCAGCAGCAGGGTGGCGGTCGCGGTGCACGTGCTGGCCTACATGGCCTGGAAGCGGTCCGAGGCGGTGACCTCGGAGCGCATCGCGGCGAGCGTGAACACCAACCCCGTGGTGGTGCGCCGCATCATCGGCGCGCTGCGCAACGCCGGGATGGTGAGCGTGCAGCCCGGCGTGGGCGGCGGCGCGTCGCTGGCCCGCGAGCCGGGCGACATTTCCCTGCTGGACGTGTACCGGGCGGTGGAGGACGGCGACGAGCTGTTCTCGCTGCACCCGTCGGAGCCGTCGCGCGCCTGCAACGTGGGCGGCAACATCCGCGACGTGCTGCGCCCCATCTTCTGCCGCGCGCACCAGGCGATGGAAGGGGTGCTGGGCGAGGTCACCATCGCCGACGTGGGGCGCGAGGTGATGCGGCGCGCGGGCATGGACGGCTGCTGCGGCGAGAGCTTCGCCGGGGCGCACGCGGAGGCCGTCCGCCAGCAGGCCTGAGCGGCCACCGCGGACGCGGTTTGCTGTCCATCTATCTGTAACCAAAGCAGTTGCGGTTGACGGTGCGGCGGGAGCGCGGGACCAGGGAGAGGAGGGCACGATGCGGAAGATCGGCGTGGGGATCGACTGGGTCCGGGTGGCGGTGGTGGCGGGCGCCCTCCTTTCCCTGGCCGTGCCGGCGGCGGCGCAGGCCGGGCGGGTGCTGGGGCGGGTGACGGACGCGGTGGGGAACCCCGTGGCCCGCGCGGAGGTGGCGCTGGTGTCCGCGGACAGCGGCGCCGCGCCCCGCAAGGCGACGACGGGGGAGACGGGGGGATTCGACTTCGCGGCGGTGCCGCCCGGGCGGTACACGCTGCGCGCGGCGGCGCCGGGGTTCCACCCCCGCGAGGTGCGGGTGGAGCTGGACCGCGACGCGCGCGAGACGGTGATCGCGCGGCTGCGGACCTCGCGCGGGGTGCCGCGCCTGGCCACGGAGCGCACCGGCGGGAACCCGGCGCCGCGGCCCTGACGGCGACGCGCGGGTGAGGAATCGGGCAGGGGAGACGTGGGGACCGGTGTGTCCGTATCTGCAACTGTAACGATTACGGTTGCGTTTGTGTCACGAACGTGGCGACGACGGGGAAAGGAACCAGGAACGCAGATGAACGGCAGAAACACGGATCGGAATCTGTTCACGCCCTTCCAGCTCGGCCCGTACGAGCTGCGCAACCGGCTGGTGATGGCGCCCATGACGCGCAGCCGCGCCGCCGACGGGAACGTGGTGACGGAGCTGGCGGTGGAGTACTACCGCCAGCGCGCGTCCGCGGGGCTGATCGTGAGCGAGGGAACGCAGGTGTCGCCGCAGGGGGTGGGGTACACAAACACGCCCGGCATCTACGGCGACGAGCAGGTGGCCGCGTGGCGCGGGGTGACCAACGCGGTGCACGCCGGGGGCGGCCGCATCTTCGCGCAGCTCTGGCACACGGGGCGGGTGTCGCATCCGTCCTTCCACGGCGGCGAGCTCCCCGTGGCCCCCTCGGCCATCGGCTTCGAGGGGCAGGTGTTCACGTACGAGGGGATGCAGACCTACGTCACCCCCCGCGCGCTGGAGACGGAGGAGATCGCCGGCGTGGTGGAGCAGTTCGCCCACGGCGCGCGGAGGGCGTACGAGGCGGGGTTCGACGGGGTGGAGCTGCACGGCGCCAACGGCTACCTGATCGACCAGTTCCTGCGCGACGGCAGCAACCAGCGCACCGACCGCTACGGCGGCAGCCTGAACAACCGCGTGCGCTTTCTGACCGAGGTCACGCAGGCGGTGGTGGACGTGTGGGGCGGCGACCGCGTGGGCGTGCGCCTGTCGCCCCGCGTGGCGGCCAACGGGATGTCCGACTCGGACCCCGAGGCCACGTTCTCTTACGCGGCGTACGCGCTGAACCCGTTCGGGCTGGCGTACCTGCACGTGATCGAGGCGCTCTCCGGGCCCATGGCGGCGCCGGGGCCGCGGGTGACGCCGGCGCTCCGGGCCATCTTCCGCGGCCCGCTGATCGCCAACGGCGGCTACACGGGCGAGGCGGCCGGCGAGGCCATCGCGCGCGGCGAGGCGGACCTGGTGTCGTTCGGGGCGGCGTTCCTGGCCAACCCGGACCTGCCGCGCCGCCTGCGCGAGGGGGCGCCGCTGAACGAGCCGGACCGCGCCACCTTCTACGGCGGCGACGCGCGCGGCTACACCGACTATCCCACGCTGGACGAGGTCGCCGCGAGCTGAGCGCGGCGGACGGGCCGCCCCGGCACCGCGCCGGGGCGGCGTTCCCACACGGAAGATGGACAAATGTTCGCGCTGCTGACGCTTCCCCGCGGAGTGCCCATCGACCCCGAGCTTCCCGCCCTCGCCGCGCTGGCGGAGGACGAGGACGGCGAGCCGGCGGGGATCATCATCCGCCCCGGCCCCGCGCCCGAGCGCGTCCCCCTGCGCGACGCGCTGGCCGGGACGCGCGCGCTCGCCCTGGCGTGACGCAGGGGCGGGCGCGGGGCCGCGCCGGGCGATAGATTGGCATCGCGCCGGAGCGTACTTCGCCCGGCGGTGTATCCACCGGCTTCGCCGACCCGCTTCGATGAGGGATCGGCCCGCTCCCCACCGGCGCGTACCCACCCACGCACCCGGAACGAAAATCGACGCCGGTTCCACCGCGGACCGGCCTGGAGAGGATTGATTCGCTTGGCGACCCCCGACCCGAACGGCGGCGGCAAAAAGAAGAAGAAGGCGATGGGCTCGCCCGAGGCGTGGCGCGAGGCCCGTGCGCTGATCTGGCACCACCGGCGCTACCTGGCGCTGGGGATGGTGCTGACCATCCTGAGCCGGCTGGCGGGGCTGGTGCTTCCCGCCGCGCCCAAGTTCGTCATCGACCGCGTGATCAACGGCGGCGACACCGGGCTGCTGATGCCGCTGGCGCTGGTGGTGGCCGGCGCCACGCTGATCCAGGCGGTGGGCTCGTTCGCGCTGTCGCAGATCATCAGCATCACCGCGCAGCGCGCCATCACCGACATGCGGCGGCGGGTGATGCAGCACGTCACCCGGCTGCCGGTGCGCTACTACGACGGCACGCAGACCGGCATCCTCATCTCCCGCATCATGACCGACGCGGAGGGGATCCGGAACCTGGTGGGCACGGGGCTGGTGCAGCTGGTGGGCGGCGCCATCACCGCGGTGTTCGCGGTCGCCGCGCTCCTGTACCTCAACTGGCAGCTCACCCTCTGGATCGTCGGCATCCTCATCGCCTTTGGCGCGGTGATGGGGATCACCTTCACGAAGCTGCGCCCCCTCTTCCGCGAGCGCGGGCAGATCACGGCCGAGGTCACGGGGCGGCTGAACGAGACGCTGGGCGGCATCCGCGTGGTGAAGGCGTACGGGACGGAGAAGCGCGAGGAGCGCGTGTTCACCCGCGGCGCGCACCGCCTGTTCCGCAACGTGGCGCGCTCCATCACCGGCATCTCCGCCGTCACCTCGGCGGCCACGGTGGTGATCGGCCTCGTGGCGGTCGTGGTGATCCTGGTCGGCGGCCGGGCGATCATCGCGAAGCAGATGACCGTGGGCGACCTGTTCAGCTATCTGGCCTTCACCGCCGTGCTGGCCGCGCCGGTGATGCAGATCGCCAGCATCGGCACGCAGATCACCGAGGCGTTCGCCGGGCTGGACCGCATCCGCGAGATCCTGGGGATGCGGACGGAGGACCAGGAGGACGCCACGCGCGACCACCTGGACCTGATCCGCGGCGACGTGCGGCTGGAGCGCGTGTGGTACGAGTACAACGAGGGGCAGCCCGTGCTGCGCGACGTGACGGTGGACGCGCCCGCGGGGACCACGACCGCGCTCGTCGGCAGCAGCGGCTCGGGGAAGAGCACGCTGGTGAGCCTGGTGATGGCCTTCAACCGGCCGACCCGGGGGCGCGTGCTGGTGGACGGGCGCGACCTGGACGAGGTGAAGCTGGCCGACTACCGCGCGCAGCTGGGGGTGGTGCTGCAGGAGAACTTCCTGTTCGACGGCACCGTGGCCGACAACATCCGCTTCGCGCGCCCCGACGCCACCCGCGCCGAGATCGAAGAAGTGGCGGAGCTGGCCAACGCCGACGAGTTCATCCGCGCCTTCAGCGAGGGGTACGACACCATCGTGGGCGAGCGGGGGATCAAGCTCTCGGGCGGGCAGCGGCAGCGCATCGCCATCGCCCGCGCGCTGCTGGCGGACCCGCGCATCCTGATCCTCGACGAGGCTACGTCGAGCCTGGACAGCGAGAGCGAGTACAAGATCCAGCAGGGCCTCCGGCGCCTGCGCGAGGGGCGCACCAGCTTCGTCATCGCCCACCGTCTTTCGACGATCCGCAGCGCGGACCAGATCCTGGTGCTGGAGAAGGGCGAGATCGTGGAGCGCGGCACGCACGCCGAGTTGATGGCGCTGCGCGGCCGCTACCGCGAGCTGCACGACCGCCAGTACGCGCTGGAGAGCGACCGCTTCATCAACCCCGGCGAGGACTTCACCCCCGAGCCCGAGGTGGCCGCGCCCAAGGTGAGGGTCGCCGCGACCTGACAGCGGGCCGCAATCCAGATGCACGAAGAGGCGCCCCTGACCGGGGCGCCTCTTCGTTTATCTCACCGCTCCTTTAAATCTCTTGCGAGTCAAAGAAGTGGCGATTATGTTCGCCTTCGCCCCGTAAACTCCATCAACTTTGGGGAGGGGCAAAAGAAAGACCCCGGGATCATGCTTGCGCAGAGGATTAACCCGGGGGCTGTGCCGACAACAATACACCGGAGCCGGCCATTTTGCAAGCCCCCTACCTGGATTCGATGTGGCGCGCGCTCTCGCGCGAGCGGCTGGGCTCGTACCGCTTTCGCGGTGACGACGACGTCGGCGTGGTCTCCACGTACCTGTGGAACATGGCGCTCTCCGAGGCGCTGTATCCGGCGCTGCACGGGCTGGAGGTTGCGCTGCGGAACAGCCTGTTCGACGCCGCGCAGCAGCGGTTTGCGGGGGCATCCCATCTCCATGTTCCGTGCTGGCTGGATGCCGATCCGCCGATCCTTGCGCCGGAGGAGCGGAGCCGGGTGGAGGCGGCGAAGTCGGCGCTCCGTTCGCGTGGGAAGCCGCTGGACGCGCCGCATCTGATCGCGGAGCTGACGTTCGGATTCTGGACGGCGCTGCTGGACGTGCGCTACGAGCACCGGCAGGTGCTCTGGCCGCACCTGCTCCCGGCCGTCTTTCCCGCGGTGCCGCCGCAGATGCGCAAGCGCAAGACGATCTCGTCGCGGCTGAACCGCGTCCGGCTGCTGCGCAACCGCGCCTTCCACCACGAGCCGATCTGGCACTGGCGCGACCTGGAGGAGCAGCATGCGGCGGCCCGCGAGGTGCTAGAGTGGATCAGCCCCGCGCTCGCCGCGACGCTCGCGCCGAACGACCGCTTTCCCCGCGTGCTCGCGAGCGGGCGGCACGCCTTCCGGGACGACGTGGAGCGGGTGAGGTGCGAATCGGACGGCGTTCCCGCGAAGGTCCCGGTACCCATGCTGGTGCGGGTTGCGCGCAAGCGCCCGGGCGCGGAAGATGCCGCGTTCGACGGGCCGCCGGCGTAAAGCCGCGGGCGATGCCGGCCGACGTTCATCCTTCCCCGTCATGGCCATGAATCTCCACAAGACTATGTTCCGCAAGGGTTTGATTGCCGCCGCCATGCTGCTGCCGTCGATCGTGCTCGCCGCGCCGGCCGCGGGGCAGCGCGCGGAGCGTGTCATCGTGCGCGGACAGCTGCTCGACCGCGCGGACGGACATCCGCTCACCGCGGCCAGGGTGGCGATCCCCACGCGGAACGTGGCGGTCTACACCGACTCGAGCGGCGGCTTCGTGCTGCCCCCCATGCCGGCGGGGACGTACGACGTGGAGATGGAGCGGCTGGGGTACCACGCCATCCGCGCCAACCTGACGCTGGAGAAGGACGACTCGGTGGTGGTGCGGCTGGCGCCGGAGCCGCTGGCGCTGGAGGAGCTGAAGGTGTTCGGCAACAGCCTGCTGACGCGCACCGAGCGGTCGACGGTGAGCGCGCGCTCGTTCGACGCGCGGATGTTCGACACGTACTCCGGCGGGAACACGCTGGCGTTCCTGGGCGACTACGCGGGGATCCACGCCATGCCGTGCACCGCGACGGCGCCGGGCTCCAACTGCGCCACCATCCGCGGGCTCCCCGAATCGGTGGGAGTGTGGATCGACGGCCAGCCATCGATGTTCGGGCTGGAGGAGCTGCGGACGATTCCCGCGCAGGAGATCTTCCACATCAACGTGTACATGGGCGGCGCGCTGGTGGAGGTCATCACCCGCGAATACGCGCGGGAGGAGGCGCACCACCGCATCAAGCACCCGCTTCCGCCTTTCATCACCATGCGCGCCGTGCAGCTGCAGGGGAGGATCCAGAGCCAGCAGTGAGGTGCGAGGGGCGGCTGAAGCCGCAGCAACAACGACGGGCCGCGGACACGATCCGCGGCCCCGCAATTATTTTGACGCACTTCCGCACTTCCGCACTTCCGCACTTCCGCACTTCCGCACTTCCGCACTTCCGCACTTCCCCTGTCCACCGCGTCGTCGCAACTGGCGGAAAGGCGTGGCGGCGCGTAGCTTCCCGGGTCCCTCGCGCGCGCCCGCGCACGGGCACGCAGCCCGCCTTCCGGGGTATCAGTCCGGGTCCCGCGAACCACGCCGGGACAAGGTTCTCCGACGCTCCCACGACACGCTGAATGGCCGACGACATCACGCCCCCCGACATGCCCGAGAACGGCGACGAGGCGAACGTTCCCGGGCCCACCGCCCGGGTCCTGCCGCGCCTGATCGAAGACGAGATGCGCGAGTCGTTCATCGACTATTCGATGAGCGTGATCGTGCAGCGCGCCCTTCCCGACGTGCGCGACGGGCTGAAGCCGGTGCACCGGCGCATCCTGTTCGCCATGCACGAGGCCGGGCTGGCCCCCAACCGCCCCTACAAGAAGAGCGCGACCGTGGTCGGCGACGTGCTGGGCAAGTACCACCCGCACGGCGACGCGTCGGTGTACGACTCGCTCGTGCGCATGGTGCAGGACTTCTCGCTGCGCTACCCGCTGGTCGACGGCCAGGGGAACTTCGGCTCCATCGACGGCGACAGCGCGGCGGCGTACCGGTACACCGAATCGCGCCTCGCGCCGCTGGCGACGGAGATGCTGGCGGACATCGACAAGGAAACCGTCGACTTCGCCCCCAACTACGACGACCGGCTGGTGGAGCCGCGCGTCCTTCCCGCGCGCATCCCCAACCTCCTGGTCAACGGGTCGAGCGGGATCGCGGTGGGGATGGCGACGAACATCCCGCCGCACAACCTGCGGGAAGTCGTCGCCGCCTGCGTGCACCTGATCGACCACCCCGACGCCGACAACGCCGCGCTGATGCAGTTCGTGCGCGGGCCGGACTTCCCGACCGGCGGCGTGATCTACGGGCGCGACGGGATCCGCGAGGCGTACGAGACCGGGCGCGGGCGGGTGATCGTGCGCGCGCGGGCCGAGATCGAGGAGAAGGACGGCGGGCGCGGCGGCGAGCGCATCATCGTCACCGAGATCCCCTTCATGGTCAACAAGTCGCGCCTGATCGAGCACATCGCCGAGCTGGTGCGCGACAAGAAGCTGGAGGGGATCAGCGACCTGCGCGACGAGAGCGACAAGCGCATCCGCGTGGTCATCGACCTGAAGCGCGACGCCATCCCCCACATCGTGCTGAACCAGCTGTTCAAGCACACGCAGCTGCAGAGCACCTTCGGCGTGATCATGCTCGCCCTGCACAACGGCGAGCCCAAGGTGATGCCGCTGAAGGACATGCTGCGTCACTTCGTGGCCCACCGCCACGACGTGGTGGTGCGGCGCACCGAGTTCGAGCTGCGCAAGGCGCGCGAGCGCGAGCACATCTTGGAAGGCCTCAAGATCGCCGTCGACCACATCGACGAGGTGATCGGCATCATCCGCTCGTCGGCGACGACGGACGAGGCGGGGACGCGGCTGCGCGACCGCTTCGAGCTGTCGAACCGGCAGAGCGACGCCATCCTGAACATGCGCCTGGCACGCCTCACCGGGCTGGAGATCGAGCAGCTGGAGGCGGAGCTGGGCGAGCTGCGGGCGACCATCGCCGACCTGGAGGACATCCTGGGCGACCGCGAGCGCCGCTTCAGCATCATCAAGGAAGAGCTGCTCGAAGTGGCCGACAAGTACGGCGACGAGCGGCGCACCGACATCCTGGGCGACACGGCGGGGCTCTCCATCGAGGACCTGATCCCCGACGAGGAGATGGTCATCACCGTCAGCCACTCGGGGTACATCAAGCGCATCCCCAGCGACACCTACCGCTCGCAGGCGCGCGGCGGGCGGGGGATCGCCGGGATGGGGACGAAGGAGGAGGACTGGGTGGAGCAGGTGTTCCTGGCCAGCACCCACGACTACCTGATGTTCTTCACCCGGCAGGGGCAGTGCTACTGGCTGAAGGTGCACGAGATCCCGCAGGGGCAGCGCACCAGCCGCGGCAAGCCGGTGGTGAACCTGATCAACATCGACGCCGACGACCGGGTGGCGGCGCTGGTGCCGGTGCGCGAGTTCAGCCACGACCGCTTCCTGATCTTCGCCACGCGCAAGGGCACGGTGAAGAAGACGGTGCTTTCCGCCTACGGCAACCCGCGGCGCGTGGGGCTGAACGCCATCAACGTGCTGGAGGACGACGAGCTGATCGACGTGCAGCTCAGTGACGGCGGGTGCGAGGTGGTGCTGGCCACGCACGCGGGGATGGCCATCCGCTTCCCCGAGACGCACGTGCGCGAGATGGGGCGCGCCACCACCGGCGTGCGCGGGATCTCGCTGGAGGAGGGCGACTTCCTGGTGGGGATGGTCGTCGCCAAGCGCGGCAACCACCTGCTGGTGGTCACCGAGCTGGGCCTGGGCAAGCGCACCGAGCTGGACGCGTACCGGCTGCAGCGGCGCGGCGGCAAGGGCGTGATCAACATCAAGATGGCCGGGAAGACGGGGCACGTCGTCGCGATGAAGGTGGTGCACCCGCACGACGAGCTGGTGCTGATCACCCGCCAGGGGATCGTGAACCGGCAGGCGGTGGACGGAATCCGGCTGATCGGCCGCAACACCATGGGCGTGAAGCTGGTGAACCTGGAGAAGGGCGACACCGTGATGGACGTGGCCCGCGTGGTGAACGAGGACGAGGAGCCGCGCCCCATCCTGGCCGATGCCGACGCCGAGGGCGCGCAGGAGATCGTGGGCTCGACCGCGCTGGAGGAGATGCTGGACGTCGAATCCGAAGACGACGGCGACGAGCTGGACGAGGTGCCGCCGCCGGTGGAGGACATCGTCGACGAGCTGACCGACGACGACGGGCCCGAGCCGTTCGATGTCGAAGACCAGTTCCGCGGCGAGGACGAGAGCTGACCGGGTCTCACGCGGAGACGCGGAGACGCGGAGAGGAGTGACGGAGGGCGGAGCGCCGCGAGGTGCTCCGCCCTTTTTCCTGCGCTCTCGACGGCGATCTCACGCAGAGACAGTCCTGAGCGGCATTCCGGATCAGCGAAGATGGCGGCGAGGGAGTCCGCGAAGGCGGACTTCGGGCCGTTGTTGCCGCGAATTCATTCGCCCCTCTCTGGAGGAGCAGAGGGGGATGCTGAACGCCTCCGCTCCTCTGCTGCCCGGCGTGGTCCTGACGTTTAGATTGCGCGCATCACGCGAGACCGGGAGGTGGCGGGATGTCGATCGACCTGATCACGGTGCCGTACGACTCGGGGCATCGCGGCAAGCGGATGGGCGCGGGGCCGCTGCGCTTCGCCGAGGCGGGCGCGGCGGAGCGGCTGCGCGCGGTCGCCGGGAGCGTGCGCGAGACCGCCGTGGGCGTGGAGCCGGAGCTGGCGACGGAGATCGCCACGGCGTTCGACCTGGCGCGCGCGACCGCCTTCGCGGTACGGACGGCGCTGGGGCGCGGATCGCTGCCGCTGGTGCTGGCGGGGAACTGCTTCTCCGCGGTCGGAACGCTGGCGGCGCTCCCCTCCGCCGGCACCGGCGTGGTCTGGCTGGACGCGCACGGCGACCTGAACACTCCGGAGACGACCGTGAGCGGGATGCTGGACGGGATGGCGCTCGCGACGGTGCTGGGCCGCTGCTGGACGGGACTCGCGCGGCGGATCGACGGCTTCGCGGCGATGCCGGAGGAGCACGTTCTGCTCGCCGGCGCGCGCGACCTGGACGAGGGCGAGCAGCGCTTCCTCGACCACTCGCGCATCCTGGCGCTCGGGCCCGCCGCGGCGCGCGACCGCGACGATGCGGCGTCGCAGCTGGACGCCTTCGCCGCGCGCGTGCAGCGCATCTACCTGCACGTAGACCTGGACGTGCACGCGCCCGAGGCCGGCCGCGCGAACGGCTTCCAGCCCGCCGCCGGCCTCACCGCGGACGAGGTGCGGCGCTTCATCCGCGACCTTGCCGCCCGCGTCCCCATCGCCGCCGCCGCGATCACCGCGTACGACCCCGCCGTGGACGCGGACGGGCGGATGCTGGATGTCGGCCTGGAGCTGATGGAGCTGATCGCGGAACTCGCAGCGCCGGCCGAAGCAGGGTCGTAGCGGAGTAAACTGTCGTGCGATGAGCTCTCCCCTCCCCCCGCGGAGCGGGTGGACGGGCCGGGGGAGGGGGCCAGCCGGGCGGGCAGGATGTCGCCTCGCGGCGCCGATGCTCGTCTCGCGTTCTCCCGGCGCGCATCCTGCTCTCCGCCGCACGCAACCCGCGACAATCCTGATCCGCCATCCTCCATCGCAGCCATGAGCGACGCCCCACCGCCGCCGAATCATTCGTCCGCGCCGCCGATCCCCCGGGCGGTGGTGCGCGTCGTCCTGCTGGGCTACATGACGGCGGGGAAGAGCACCGTAGGGCAGGCGCTCGCGCGGCGGCTGGAGTGGCGGTTCCTGGACTTCGACGTGGAGATCGAGCGTCGGGAGGGACGCACCATCGGCGACCTGGTGCAGGGCGACGGGCAGTCGGCGCTGCGCGAGATGGAGGCGGCGCTCACGGAGGAGGTCGCCGAGACGCCCTACCTGGTTCTCGCGCCCGGCGGCGGGTGGATCACGCGCCCGGAGCTGCTGCGGAGGCTGGGCGGCGACACGCTGGCGGTGTGGCTGAAGGTGTCGCCGGAGGAGACGGCGCGGCGGCTGAAGATGGACACCATCGAGCGACCCTTCCGCGAGTTGGACGATCCCGTGCCGCGCATCGCGGAGATGATCGAGGCGCGCGAAGACCTGTATCGCCTCGCCGACATCTCCATCCCCACCGACGGCCGGTCCGTGGAGTCGATCGCGTACGAGATCGAGACGATCGTGCGGATGCGCGCGCTGGCGGCGTTCGCGCCGCCGGCGCAGGCGTGAAGGGAAGTGCGGAAGTTGGTGGTGGGACGATTCCGGCGCAGCGCGGCTGCCCTCTCACCGGCGGCTGAAGCCGCAGCAACAACTACGGGAAGCCTCGCAAACTGCGCGAGGCTGTTCGGCTCGGAAGCCGGCTCCGGCTGCGAGGACACCTGGGCACGCCGGCGTTCTGATCTGACCCGATGCTGTTTCGTACTTCCGTACTCCTCGTACTTTCGTACTTCGGTTCAGTCCCAATTCTCCAGCACGTCCTCGAACTCGCCGGCCATCGTAGGGTGGCCGTGGCGGTAGGCGGCGTCGATGCCCTGCTGGTAGGCGGCCTTCGCCTCGTCGTCGCGGCCCAGCTCGCGGAGCGCTTTGCCGAGCCGGCCGTACGCGTTTCCCTCGTCGTCGGTGAGGGCGAGGTATTCGCGCAGCTCGCGGGCGGCATCTTCCCATCGACCCGCCTTCTCGAACTCCAGCGCCAGGCCGAAGCGCGGCCGCGGGTCGTCCGGCCGCGACTCCGCCATCTTCATCAGCGCAGTGATGCGCGCGTCTTCCTGCACGTCGTCGTCTCCCTGTCCTCTGTCCCCTGTCCCCTGTCCCCTATCCCCGCTCGGCGCTGAATCTGCCGACCCGGCCGCGCGTTGTCACGCCCCGCGCGCGGGTGGTATCTTCCGCCCATCACGCAGACGCCGCCGCCCTGCCGCGAGAGGGGGAAATCGCCGTGCCACGACCGCGCGAGCACCTGATCGCCAACCTGGAGGCGGTGTACCGCGAGCACTACGCGCGCGCCCGGGCCGCGGGCGACGAGCGCGAGCAGGCGCGGCTGGATCTCGATTTCCGCCGCGACCAGCTGTACCTGGAAGCGATCCTGGACGTGCGCGACGCCCTCGCCGGGCCGCGCACCGCCCCGGCTGAAGGGCAAGCGAAGGGTGAGAAGTCCGTCCTCGACCAGATCAACGACCTCCGCAGCCTCGCCCGGCTCCCCTTCGGGCGCTGACGGGGCCGCCGCCGCGCGCCCGCCGGCCGCCGGGCGCTCGCCGCTGGCCGTCGTGTTCCTCACCGTGTTCCTGGACCTGGTGGGGTTCGGCATCGTCATCCCCCTCCTCCCGCTGTACGCCGCGCGCTTCGGCGCCGGGCCGGTGGCCGTGGCCTGGCTGCTGGCCGTGTACTCGCTCATGCAGTTCTTCTTCGCGCCGTGGTGGGGGCGCGTTTCCGACCGCGTGGGCCGGCGCCCGGTGCTGCTCCTGGGGCTCTTCGGCTCGGCCGCGTCGTACCTGGCCTTCGGCCTCGCCGGCTCGCTCCCGGTGCTCTTCGTCGCCCGCGCGGCCAACGGGCTGGCGGGCGCCAACGTGGGCGTGGCGCAGGCCTACGTCGCCGACGTCACCGGCCCCGAGGACCGCGCGAAGGGGATGGGGATGATCGGCGCGGCGTTCGGGCTGGGCTTCGTGGTGGGCCCGGCGATCGGGGGCGTGCTGTCGCGCTACGGCATGGCGGCGCCGTTCCTGGCCGCGGCGGGGGTGACGCTGGCCAACGCGCTTCTGGCGGTCGTCCGCCTCCCCGAGTCGCTCCCGCCCGCGCGGCGGCAGGCGCAGTCGCGCGGCTTCGGGCTGGCCGACCGCCTGCGCCTCCTCTTCGGCGGGGCGACGAGCGGGCGGCTGCGCGCGCTGTACGCCGCCGGCTTCCTGGCCACGCTGGCCTTCGCGGCGATGGAGGGGACGTTCAGCCTGTGGGCGGACGCGCGCTGGCACGTCTCCGCGCACAGCGTGGCGTACCTGTTCGCGTACCTCGGCGTCGTCTCCGTCATCGCCCAGGGCGCGCTGGTCGGGCGGATGGTGAAGCGCGCCGGCGAGCGGCGGACGGCGCTGCTGGGGATGGCGCTGATCGCCGCCGGCCTCGCCGCCGCGGCGCTGGCGACGTCGATGGCGCTGCTGCTCGCCGGCGTCGGCGTGCTCGCGCTGGGGCAGGGGATGGCGTCGCCGTCGGTGTCGTCGCTGATCTCGCACCAGGGCGGGGCGGGCGAGCAGGGGCGGCTGCTGGGCGTCTACCAGTCGCTCTCCGCGCTGGGGCGCGTGGCCGGGCCGGTGATCGGCGGCGTGGCGCTGCAGCACGTGGGGCTCTCCGCGCCGTTCCTGGCGGCGTCCGGCATCGCCGCGGCGGCGGCCGTCGTGCTGGCGCTGCTCGCGGGAGGCGCGGCGTGATCCGGCCGCCCGCGCTGAAGCCAGGCGCCCGCGTCGCGCTCGTCGCCCCCGCCGGTCCGCTGAGCGAGGGCGCGGTGGAGCGGGCGGTCGAACGGCTGGGGGGATGGGGATGGGAGGCCGTGGTGGGCGAGCACGCGCGCGGCCGCCACGGCTACCTTTCCGCGCCCGATGGCGATCGTGTGGCGGACTTCAACGCGGCGCTCCGCGACGATGCGGTGGACGCGGTCTGGTGCCTGCGCGGCGGCTACGGCGTGATGCGCATTCTGGACGCCATCGACTGGCACGCGCTGGCCCGCCGCCCGAAGCCGGTGATCGGCTTCAGCGACAACACCACGCTCCACCTGGCCATCCAGCGCCTGGGGATCGTCTCCTTCCACGGTCCCCATCCCGCGACGGAAAACCTGACCGCGTTCTCGGAAGATGGGCTGCTCCGCGCGCTCACCGGCACCGGGCCCGCGGGCGTTCTCCCGTTCCCGGACGATACCGGCCTCGCGGAGACGATCGCCCCCGGTGCGGCGGAGGGCCGGCTCGTCGGCGGCAACCTCGCGCTCGTCGCCGCGACGGTGGGGACGCGGTTCGCGGTCGACGCGGACGGCGCGATCCTCTTCCTCGAGGAGGTCGGCGAGGCCGCGTACCGGCTGGACCGCCTGCTGACGCAGTTGCGGCTGGCGGGCGTGCTGGACAGGGTTGCCGGTGTCGCGCTCGGCGGCTTCACCGAGGTCACACCCAACGGCGACGATCAGCCCGAAGCCATCGACGTCCTCTGTGATCGCCTGGGCGATCTGGGAATCCCCGTCGCGTACGGCTTTCCCTTCGGCCACGTCGAGGACAACTGGACGCTCCCCGAGGGCGTTCGGGCGAGGCTGGATGCGGATGCGGGGACGCTGGAGCTGCTGGAGGCGGGGGTGGATTGACGGGGGGACGAGAGGCGAGGGGAGAGGGGAAGCAAGGTGCGCTTCGGATGCATCCGCGCCGCCCTCTCCCCGCGCCTTAGAGCGCTCGCCCTCTCCCGTTCCGGGCGAGGGGGGCTGCCAAGCCATGCGCGGGGCCTGCAACCTCTGTCCGCACCCATGTTTCGGGGTGGCGGAGATGCGGGATGGCTACCTCTCCCGGTACGGGAGAGGTGGACGGCCTAAGCCGGCCGGAGAGGGCGCGATGCGGACGTAACGAGCCGCCGCCGACGCCCGCGCGGATGTCTTTAACTCTTTGAATTGTAGATAGATGACTACATCCCCGACCCGCATCTCCATCGGCCTGGAGCAGGGCGCGGACGGATACCTGTGGGTGCATCCGCTCGATGCAGCGGGGTGCGCGGGCGTGGGCGCATCTCCCGGCGAAGCGCTGGCGGCGTTCGAGCGCGACCTGAACGAGTGGCTGCGCTTCCTGGCCTCCGTCGGCGAGCCCGTCCCCCCGCCCGACGCCGAGCTGGAGATCGCAGTGGACGAGTGGATCGAGACCGACGCGAAGACCGCCATCGGCGAGAGCGCCGCCCTCTTCGCCGCCGACCTGCGCGCGCTGGGCGACGACGAGCTGCGGCATGGCGTGCGGCTGCTGGGCGACCTGCGCGGAACGCTGCTCGCGCGTATCCGCCGCATCCCCCGCCGCGGCGTCGACGCCGCGCTCGACGCGCCGGCCGAGGGCGGGTGGACCATCCGCCAGGTGCTGGAGGAGCTGGCCCGCGCCCAGTGGTGGACGCTCGGCCGCCTGGGCGCGTCGCCGATGGCGGAGACGCCGGATTCGACCATCGGGCGGCTGGACACGGCGATGGCGCTGGTCGTCCAGCATCTGGGCCATCTGGACGCGGACCGCCGCGGCGCGCGCGTGGAGCTGGACGGCGAGGAGTGGACGCCGCGCAAGGTGCTGCGCCGCCTGCTCTGGCTGGAATGGACGCTCGGCCGCGCCGCCGCCGCCGCGCTCGACCACGGGGAATCCGCATGACGATGAAGATCTACACGAAGACTGGCGACCGCGGCGAGACGGGATTGTTCGGCGGCGGGCGCGTGCCCAAGGACCACGTGCGCGTGGACGCCTACGGCGAGGTCGACGAGCTGAACTCCACGCTCGGCCTGGTCGTGCTGCACCTGGAGGCGGCGGGGGAGGGGGAGATGGCGGCGGGGCTGCGGCAGGTGCAGGCGGACCTGTTCACCCTCGGCGCGAACCTGGCCACCCCCGCGCCGGAGGACGGCGGCCGCGAGAACGCCTTCATCCCGCCGCTGGACGCGGCGCGCATCGAGGCGCTGGAGCGCTGGATCGACGCGGCCGACGCGGAGCTGGAGCCGCTGGCCAGCTTCATCCTCCCCGGCGGGGCGCCGGCAGGCGCGGCGCTGCACCTGGCGCGCACCGTCTGCCGCCGCGCCGAGCGCCGCGTGGTCGCGCTCTCGCACGAGGCCACGGTGGGGGCGGACGAGATCAGGTATCTCAATCGCCTCTCCGATCTCCTCTTCACCCTCGCGCGCCTGGCCAACCGCCGCTACGGCGTGGCCGACACGGCGTGGGTGCCCAACCCGCGGTGAGGGTGGTGAGAGCGGGATGGCTGGCGGGCGGTGGCCCTTCCCGGGAATGGAATTCCCGGGCAACAAAAGCACAAAGTCCGCTTCGCGGACTGCGGCCTCGCCCCCGGCGCGCTTCGGATGCCGAGGCGCAACCTTGGCGGGGATCGCGCCGAGGCTGCAGAACCGCCGCGATACCGGATGGCAGTCCCGCAGGGACTTTGTGCGGTTGTTGCCCGGGAATTCCATTCCCGGGAAGATGTCCGGATCTCACGGTTGTACGCGGCTTGCGGGGTGGTGTAGATTGGGTATCGTACAGCAGTGAACCAATCGGCGCCCCGCCGATTCGAGCCACATAACCGGAGGTGGATGATGCCTTACGACGAGCGGTTCATCACGCCCATGCGCCAGGAGCTTACGCGCCTTGGCGTGCAGGAGCTGAAGACGGCCGAGGAAGTGGACCAGGAGCTGGCCGATGCGAAGGAGCCCACGCTGCTGGTGGTGAACAGCATGTGCGGCTGCGCGGCCCGCAACGCGCGCCCCGGCATTGCCATGGCGCTGGAGGCGGCGCAGAAGAAGCCGCCGAAGATGACCACCGTGTTCGCCGGGCAGGACCTGGAGGCCACCGCCCGCGCCCGTGAGTACATCCACGGCTATCCGCCCTCGTCGCCGTCGATCGCGCTGCTGAAGGACGGCGACGTGGCCTACATGATGGAGCGCCACCAGATCGAAGGACGCACGGCAGACGCCATCGCCCGCGACCTCGTCACCGCCTTCGAGCAGTACTGCTGAGCCGCGGCTGAGCAGGAACCGGATCAGCGGATCATACCAGGCGCCCCGCGGCAGAGCAGCCGCGGGGCGCTTTGGCGTCCGGGGACCAACCGGCCGTGCGCGTCCGCGGCCTCGCGCCCTCTCCCCGCGCCTGAGAGCGCTCGCCCTCTCCCGTTCCGGGCGAGGGGGGCTGGATTGACATGCGCGCGGCCTGCAACCGCATCTTCCGCCGATGCTTCTGTGTGACGGTGATGCGTGACGGCTACCTCTCCCGGTACGGGAGAGGTGGACGGCCTGAGCCGGCCGGAGAGGGCGCGATGCCGCGGGCGCGCTCCACGCCGTTTCCCGCGCGACCAGCGCCCGGCGCGCACGCCGCAAATCGCGGTGCAGAGCGCGGATTGCAACCGATTCGGACGCATTCGTCCCCATGCATCTCATCTAATCTCAAGCATTTGCGCGCGATTTCGGCGCTGAGCTCGAACCGGAACGGATATTTCTCTTCTCCGCGGCGGGAATGTTGAACGGCCGGCGCTCTCCGCGCCGGGTTTTCTCGGTCTCGCCGCCCGCAACCTCACCGCGATCCCAGACGTCGCGGTTTGCGGGCCCAGAAATGCGCCTCCCGCCTCGGGAGCACGGGGGAGCCGGCGCCAGCCGGCTCCCCCGGCTCGTGTTCCCCTCCTCGAACGAGCGTTCGACGCCCGCCTTGTGCGGCGCCCGCCGCGCCCGGCATATTCGCGAACAATCGTGCGCCCCGCGGGGTGTATCATCCTCACGGCGATGCACTTTCGCACTCTCGCACCTTCGCACTTTCGCACCTTCTCCCCAGGCATCCATGCCCAGGACCGCCACCGCGCTCAAAACTCGCAGCCCGCTCGTTCCGCTCGCGGCCGTGGAGCGCGACACCATCCTCAAGCTCTTCCTGGACGCGGTGGACCGGTACAGGCGGCCGGACGCGCTGCAGTACAAGGCGGGCGGCCAGTGGCACCCCATCTCCCACCAGGAGCTGGAGTCGCGCGTGGCGGCGTTCGCGGCGGGGCTGGGCGAGGCGGGGATCGGGCCGGGGGCGCGCGTGGCCATCCTCTCCGAGAACCGCCCCGAGTGGGTGGTGGCCGACTACGCGGTGCTCGGCATCCACGGCATCGACGTGCCGCTGTACCCCACCCTTCCCGCGCATCAGGTGGAGTACATCCTGCGCGACTCGGGCGCGGCGGCGGTGTGCGTCTCCAACGCCGCGCAGCTGGCCAAGATCCAGGAGATCCGCCACGCGCTCCCCGACCTGAAGCTGGTCGTCTGCTTCGAGGGGCGGTGCGGGGAAGACCGGGTGCTCGGCTTCGATGACGTGGTCGCGAACGGGAAGCGGGCCATCGCCGGGGGGCGCGCGGGCGACTTCCGGCAGGGCGCGCGGGCCGTCACCCGCGACGACGTGGCGACGCTCATCTACACCTCGGGGACCACCGGCGCGCCCAAGGGGGTGATGCTCACGCACTGGAACCTGTGCTCCAACGTGGCCGCCTGCCGCCAGCACGAGGTGCTCGATCCGCAGCCGGGCGACGTGGCGCTCTCGTTCCTCCCGCTGTCGCACGTGTTCGAGCGGATGGTGGACTACTGGTACTTCGATTCGGGGATCGGCATCGCCTACGCCGAATCGATGGACAAGGTGGCCGACAACCTGATGGAGGTGCGCCCCACCGTGGCCGTCTCCGTCCCCCGCCTCTTCGAGAAGATCTACACGAAGGTGACCGGGGTGACGGGGGTGAAGAAGGCGATCGTGGGGTGGGCGCGGCGCACCGGCGAGGCGGTGGTGGACGCGCGGATGGCCGGCCGCGAGCCCGGCGCCGTGACGGCGATGCAGTACCGGCTGGCGGACCGGCTGGTGTTCTCGAAGCTGCGGGAGCGCACGGGCGGGCGGCTGCGCACCTTCATCTCCGGCGGCGCGCCGCTGGCGCCGGGGATCGCGCGCTTCTTCTGGGCCGCCGGCCTCCCCGTCTACGAGGGGTACGGGCTGACGGAAACCTCGCCCGTGATCGCGGTGAACAAGCCGGCGAAGTGGCGGCTGGGGACGGTGGGCCCCATCGTCCCCGGCGTGGAGGCGGCGATCAGCGACGAGGGCGAGATCCTGACCCGCGGCCCGCACGTGATGAAGGGGTACTGGAACAACCCCGACGCCACGGCCGAGCTGATTGACGAGGACGGCTGGTTCCACACCGGCGACATCGGCGAGCTGGAGGACGGCTTCCTGCGCATCACCGACCGGCTGAAGAACATCATCGTGACCGCCGGCGGAAAGAACGTGGCCCCCGCGCCCATCGAGAACCTGGCGGCGATGTCGCCCTACGTGGCGCAGGTGGTGATGATCGGCGACCGGCGCGCCTTCCCCAGCCTGCTCGTGGTTCCCGACTACGAGCAGCTGGACGCCTGGGCGAAGGGGCAGGCGATGGAGACGGCGGACCGCGAGGCGCTGGCCCGCCAGCCGAAGGTGCAGGAGTTGTTCGAGCGCGAGACGCTGGGGCGGCTGACCGGCTTCGCGCGCTACGAGGTGCCCAAGAAGGTGCTGGTGATCCCCGAGGAGTTCACCATCGACAACGGCCTGCTGACGCCCAAGCTCAGCATCAAGCGCCACCTGGTCGAGAAGAAGTACGCCGACGACATCGACCGTCTCTACACCGGCCACTCGCCGGACTGAGATGAATCCTCTCCAGGAACTCGTGATCGATGTCGTGATGGGCTGGATCGCCGCCGAGCGCCTCCTCGCGATCTTTCACGACGGCGCTCGGTTGATCGACGAGGAGGAATTCTGGCGCCGGGCCGGAATGGAGAGTTGATCGAAAAGGATTGGAAGGCTGACGCAGGCGGCGGATCGTGCACGGTTCGCCCGCCTTTGCGTTTCTGCTGCCGTCGCGCCCTCTCCACGAGCCGGCGCGGGTCGAGGTGCATCTCCTGCTCGCCGTCATCCTGCTGCAAGGAAGCCGGGGGTACGTTACGATGCGGCAGTGTCCTTGCGTTTGCGGGGATGTGGGGCGGAGGATGAGGGAACCTTGGGGGGGATGACGATGACGCGACGGTGGATGGCGGCGCTCGCGGGCGCCATGCTGGCGGCGGCTCCGGCGGGCGGGCAGACGCTGAACGCGCCCGACACGGCGGCGCAGCGCAGCCCGCACCTGTTCCGGCACCGCGACCTGCTGATCGCGGGCGGGTTCGTGGCCGGCGCGGTGGTGATGTCGCCGCTGGACCGTGCGCTCGCGCGCTCGCTGCAGGACTCGTCGGTGCAGACCAACCGGGTGCTGTCGAAGAGCGCCAACGGCGTGCGGCTGCTGGGCGCGCCGGGCTCGCTCATCATCTCGGGCGGGCTGTACGCGGCGGGGCGCGCGTTCGGGCGGCCGCACCTGGCCGACACGGGGCTGCACACCTTCGAGTCCGTCATGATGGCCGAGGCCATCACCACGCTGACCAAGGGCGTCGTGGGGCGCTCGCGGCCGTACGCAAGCCCGCGCGACCCATTCGACTACGGCTTCGGGCGCGGCTTCCACGGCGACAAGCACCAGTCCATGCCCAGCGGCCACACCAGCGCCGCCTTCGCGGCCGCGGCGGCGGGCGCGAGCGAGATCGGGCACTGGTGGCCGCGGCACCGCACGCTGGCCGCGGTGGGGCTGTACTCGGCGGCCAGCCTGGTCGGCATCAGCCGGATGTACAACAACAAGCACTGGGCGAGCGACGTGGTGGTGGGCGCGGGGATCGGCGCGTTCAGCGGCTGGAAGGTCGTGGGCTACACGCACGCGCATCCCAACAACCCCGTCGACCGCCTCCTCCTCGGCGCCCGCGTGGCCCCCGCGGGGAACGGCGGAATGGCGATCATGTGGTCGGCGCCGACGCGGTGAATCTCCCCAGAGTACGAAACCGGCATCGCAAGGGCGGCTGAAGCCGCGGCAACAACGACGGAAAGCCTCGCAAACCGCGCGAGGCTTCAATGCAGAACGAGACAGGCACGAGCGCGGAGTTCCGGCTCGTGCCTGTCGTGCGTCTGCGCGTGCCGAAGATCTACTCGATCTTGTCGCGCCAGGAGAGGACTTCGGGATCGGCCTTGGGGAACTGGGGATCCATCTTCCGCAGCATGCGGACGACGGTGCGCGCGACCAGGTAGTCGCGCACGCGCTTGTCGTCGGAGGGGACGACGAACCACGGCGCCCACGGCGTGCTGCACCGCGAGATCAGGTCGCGGTAGGCGCGGCTGTACTCGCGCCACTTGGCGCGCGCGGCCAGGTCGCCCGCGCGGAACTTCCAGTTCTTGGTGGGATCGTCCAGCCGCGCCAGCAGCCGCTCCTTCTGCTCGTCCCGCGAGACGTGCAGGAAGAACTTGAGGATGGTGACGCCGTTCTCGGCCAGCATCCGCTCGAAGTCGTTGATCTGCCGGTAGCGCTTCTTCCACACTTTCGGCGGCACCAGCTCCTCCACCCGCGGCACCAGCACGTCCTCGTAGTGCGAGCGGTTGAAGATGCCGATGTACCCCTTCTGCGGAACGAAGTGGTGCACGCGCCAGAGGTAGTCGTGCGCCAGCTCGTCCTCGCTGGGCGCCTTGAAGCTGGCCACGTACGAGCCCTGCGGGTTCAGCGGGCCGAACACGCGCTTGATCGCCCCGTCCTTGCCGCCCGCGTCGCGCGCCTGGAAGACGACCAGGAGCGAGCGTTTGGCCTCGGCGTAGAGTGCGGTCTGGTAGGTGGACAGGCGCTCGGCGAGCTTGGCCAGCCGCTGCTCCAGCTCGTCGTCGTCGGGCAGCCCGGCGGGGCGCGCGGCATCCTCGTCGCGCAGCCGCACGCGCTCGCGCTGCTTCACCGCCTTCAGCTTCATTCCCCCTCCCGTTGCAGGTCTCCGGCGCCGCTCACGGCCGAACGACGACTCCGCGCACATCCCGAGCCGACGTGCTTTCCAGCGATGGATCTGTCGGCCTGCAACCGGCTGCGCGGAAACCGGTAGAGGTATGGCCGGCGTGGATGAAAAGGTTCCGGCGCAGGCGATCACCGGCGACTGAAGTCGCAGCAACAACTACGGGAAGCCTCGCAAACTGCGCGAGGCTGTTCCGCGCACTCCGCGGCATCGGCGCTCATCGCCGATCACCTTTCATCCTCCCCCGACCCGCTCTGCGCGGGGACGACTCACGCCGCGGCGTAGACGCCCAGCTCGGCGCTTTCGCCCGCCGGCATCGCCGCGTCGCGGCTCTTCAGCGCCTCCTCGGCGGCGGCGTCGACCTCGGCGGTGACCTCGGCCTCGATGCGCTCCAGCACGTCGCGGGCAATGCCCTCGCCCTCGAGCCATGCCTCGTACATCCCCACCGGGTCGCGCTTCCCCCACTCGCGGAAGGTGTCGGCGGAGAACAGGCTGCGCGCCTCGCGCTCGTCGTGCGTGGCGTGGCCGCCCATGCGGAAGGTGTCGGTCACCAGCAGCGTGGCGCCCTCGCCGGCGCGGGCGCGGTCGGCGGCCACGCGCGCGGCGCCGTACGCGTCCAGCACGTGGTTGCCGTCGAAGCGCCCGCCGGCCAGGCCGTACATGGCCGGCCAGTCGTCGAAGGCGCCGGCCGAATGCACGGCCACCCGCGTTCCCAGCGCCACCTGGTTGTTCTGGATGATGAAGATCACCGGGAGCCGCTTGACCCCCGCGAAGTTCAGCGCCTCGTGGATCCCGGCGTGCTTGGTCGACCCGTCGCCGATCCAGGTCATCCCCACGCGGTCCTGCCCGCGCTGCAGGAACGAGAGCGCGATCCCGCTGATCACCGGCGGCACGTCGCCGATGTTGGAGATGGGCGAGAGCACGCCGTAGCGCAGGTCGCCCACGTGCAGGTCGCGCCCGCCGTTGGGCCCGTCGGCGGTGCCCAGGTAGGTGCGGAAGATCTCGGCGATGGGCATCCCCATCTCGTGGCACGAGCCCGCGTTGCGGATCATGGGCGCCACCACGTCGTGGTCCGGGCCGCTGCGCCGCAGCGCGTGCACGGGGCCGATGGTCACGGCCTCCTCGCCGGTGCCCAGCCACGCCTTGCTGATCACCCCGTTCTTCACCCAGCGCTTCAGCGCCACGTCGTGCAGCCGGTTGCGCAAAAGGCCGGCGTAGATCGCCAGCAGCCCGTCCTGCGACAGCGCGCGGATGGCGGCGCGGCGCTCGGGGTCGGCGTCGATGCGCTCGCGGTACTGCCGCAGCAGCTCGGGGTCGGCGGTCCAGTCCAGGTACTCGGGGGGATCGTACGCGGCAAAGCGCTTCATCGGTGCGGCAACGGCAGGCGGTTCAAGGAGATGCGGAACGGAGCGGAGCATACGCCCGGGGCGCGTGGGCGGCAAGGGCGGGGAGGAGGAGTGCTGAGTGCTGGGTGCTGAGTGCTGAGTGCTGAGTGCGCGGCCGGCACCCGGGAATGGAATTCCCGGGCAACAAAAGCACAAAGTCCCTTCGGGACTGTAGCTCCGGCATCCCGGCACCTCACTGATGCTGGTGCAGCGTTGAGTTCTCCCCTCCCCCGCGGAGCGGGGGAGGGGGCCACCCGGGCGGGCAGGGTGCAACCGGAGAGAGCAGATGCTGGATGGCAGCCCCGCGCAATAGTTGGGGGGAAGAGAAGATGCCGGAGAGCAGTCCCGAAGGGACTTTGTGCTGCTATAGCCCGGGAATTCCATTCCCGGTCAGCGCGTGCGCTCATCAGTCAGCACTCATCCTTCTCCACCCGCGGATTAGCCGATCGTTAGCCGCGCATTGCCCCATCCAACCTTCCGCGCGGCTGGTGCGACATATCCCCCGTCGCCGCGAACGATGCGAGCGGCATGATCGTCATCTACCGAATCCGAAATCTCCCTGACGGAGACCTGACCGATGCGTACGCGTACCCTCCTCGCCGCAGCCCTGCTCGCCACGACGGCGCTCCCCATCGCCCTCGCCGCGCAGGCGCCCGCGCCGGTGGCCGAGCGCCGGCTGGACGCCGCCACGCGCCGCGCGGTGGTCGACAGCGCGGCGAAGCTCCTGATCGCCAACTACGCCTTCGCCGACACGGGGCGGATGCTGGCAGCGCACCTCCGCGCCCGCCTGGCCGCCGGCGCGTTCGACGGCGCGGCCACCGAGGCGCAGCTGGGCGAGGCGCTAACCCGCGAGATGCAGGCGTTCAACCACGACGGCCACCTCTACACCGCCTACCGCCCCGCCGCGGGCACCCCGGCCGCCATGGCGCTGGCGTCTTGGAAGAACGGCGGCCCCATGCGCGGCGGCCCGCGCCAGCTCACGGCCGAGGAGGTGGCGGCCCAGCGGCGCGCCAACTACGGCTTCGCCAGGGTGGAGAAGCTGGACGGGAACGTGGGCTACCTCGAGATCACCCAGTTCATGACCGGCGACGAGGCCACCCAGGCAATCGACGCGGCGATGGCGTTCCTGGGCCACGTGGACGCCATGATCGTGGACGTGCGGAGGAACGGCGGCGGCAACCAGATGGCCCACTACGTGGCCAGCTGGTTCCTGCCCGACGGCACGCCGCAGACGTGGAACTACACGCGCATCGCGGGCGACACCATGAAGAACGTGAGCGTGCCCGTGGGCGGCGCCAAGCGGCTGAACATCCCCGTCTACGTGCTGACCAGCGGGCGCACCTTCTCGGCGGCCGAGGCGTTCGCCTTCACCCTGCAGTCCGCCGGCCGCGCCAGGGTCGTGGGGACGCGCACGGGCGGCGGGGGATACAACAACATGATGTTTCCGCTGACCGACCAGATGGGCATCTCCATCTCCATCGGCCACGGTTTCTATCCCACCACCGGGCGCGGCTGGGAGGGCGCCGGCGTGCAGCCCGACATCGCCACGACCACGGCCGAGCAGGCGCTGGCCGCCGCGCACGCCGACGCGCTGAAGACGCTGGCGGAGCGGGAGACGGATCCGATGCGCAGGCAGGAGCTGGCGTGGACGCGCGAGACCGTCGAGTCCGCGCTGCACCCGGTCGCGCTGGACCCGGCGGCGATCGCGGCGTACGCCGGGACCTACGGCAACCGCGTGGTGAGCGTGGACGGCGGACGCCTGATGTACCAGCGCCGCGCCGACCGCCCCGCCGACGCGCTGACCGCCATCACCGCCACCGAGTTCGCGCCCACGCCCGCCGAGCGCATCGACTTCGTGCGCGACGCGTCCGGCGCCGTCATCGCCCTGCGCGTCCGCACCGCCGCCGGCGACGTGACCACGCTGCGGAAAACGAACTGACCGGGATTTCACGCGCAGAAGCAGAGGAGCAGAGAACCGCGATCCGTTCTCTGCTCCTCTGCTTCTTTCCGTGAAACCCGCTGTTGTCGTTTACGACGTCGATTCGAGCGTCGCCTCGAGCTGGATGTCGACGCCGGCGAGCGCCTTGCTCACCGGGCAGCCCGCCTTGGTCGCCGTGGCGATCTGCTGGAACTGCGCGTCGTCGATCCCCGGCGCCACCACGCGGCTTTGCAGCTTCATCGTGGTGATCCTGAAGCCGTCCGGCTGCTTCTCCACCGTGCAGGCCGCCTTCGTCTCCACGCGGGTGGCGGTGTGCCCCGCCTGCTCCAGCCCCACCGCCAGCGCCATGCTGAAGCACGCCGCCTCGGCCGCCGCCAGCAGCTCCTCGGGATTCGTCCCCCCCGCGTCGCCGAAGCGCGAGCCGAACGAATAGCTCCCCGAGATCGCGCCGCTCTCCCCCGCGAACCGGCCCTTGCCCTGCTGCAGCCCGCCTTCCCAGACGGCGCTCGCGTTGCGTGTCGGCATCCCCGCCTCCCTCAGTCGTCGCCGTGAACCGCCGGCGCGGCCACCTGCCGCGCGCGGGGCGGAGAATGTACCCGCCGCCGCGGCTCAGTGGCAATCGCCGTGGCCGTGGTCCTCGAAGTCGTCGTTCACCCCCACGAACTCCCAGTCGTAGCCGTCGGGGTGAAACACCAGCCGCAGCACGCCGTGCACCCGGTTCTGGTGCACCTCGCTGTTGTCGTCCAGCTTCTCGTGGAAGTCGTAAAACGGCGCCCCGCCGGTGCCCACCACGAACTGGCGCACCCCGCGGTTCCGGTCCTTGCGCCCCGCCGGGTCCTGCGGCGCGAAGCGCTCGTACACGTGGTCGTGCCCGCCCAGCACCACGTCCACGCCGCCGTCGTACAGCGCGCGGAAGGCGGGCTTCATCCGCTCCGAATCGCCGTGCTCGCCGGAGCTGAAGCGGGGGCGGTGCATGTACGCCAGGGTGCACTTCACCGGGTGCGCCGCCAGGTCCGCGCGCAGCCATCCCACCTGCTCGGAGGTGGAGTCGATGCCGACCTCGCTGTTCAGCACCACCACGTGCCATCCCTCCAGATCGTAGCTGTACCACCCCTTCCCGCGCGGCCCCGCGGCGGCGCCGAAGAACTCGTAGTACGCCGCGCCCTCCTCGGTGCGCATGTCGTGGTTGCCGATCGCCGGGCGGGTGCGCGCGCGGTGGCGCCCCCAGGTGGGCGCGTAGCAGTCGCGGTACTGCGCGCGCGTGCCGGCCTGGTACACGTTGTCGCCCAGCGGCGCCACCACGCCCGAGATGTGGTCCAGCAGCCGCGCCGTCGACTCGTCGCTGCGCCACCAGCACCCGGCGATGTCGCCCGCCGCCACGATCGACGTGTGCGGCGGCGTTCCCGCGGGCGTCCGGTCGCGCGAGCACGCGGCGAGCGCGACGAGCACGGCAACGGCAAGGGAGATGGAGAGGGGATGGGGGATGGAGATGCGGCGGCGGCTCGGCACGGCGGCGCTCGGGAGTCGGGAAGATGGGACGCACCGTGTGGGGCGGAACGGCGTCCGCTAGATTCGGTCGCTCACGCAAGCTATCCCCCGTTCCCGCGCCCCGCATCCCCATGTGCCTGGTCCTGATCGCCTGGGATTCGCACCCCACGCACCGGCTGATCGTAGTCGCCAACCGCGACGAGTTCTACGCGCGCCCCACCGCCCCGGCGGGCTGGTGGGACGACGCGCCGCAGGTGCTGGCCGGGCGCGACCTGCGCGACGGCGGCACCTGGATGGGGGTGACGCGCGCCGGCCGCTTCGCCGCCGTGACCAACTACCGCGAGCCGCAGATGTACCGGCAGGGCGCGCCGTCGCGGGGCTTCCTGGTCGCCAACTTCCTGCTCAGCCGCGCGCCGTCGCTCGGGTTCGCGGCGGGGCTGATGCCGGTGGCGCCCGGCTTCAACGGCTTCAACCTGCTGCTCTTCGACGGGACCACGCTGGCGTGGACCTCCAACCGCGCCGCCGGCGCGCGGACGCTGCCGCCGGGGGTGTACGGGCTCAGCAACCACCTGCTCGATACGCCGTGGACCAAGGTGGTGAGCGGCAAGGCCGACCTGCGCGCCGCGCTCGCCGCGCCGGAGGCGGAGCTGGAGGCGCGCCTCTTCGCCTCGCTCGCGCGCCGCGACCCCGCGCCCGAGGCCGAGCTTCCGTCCACGGGAATCGAGCCGGAGCGCGAGCGGGCGCTCTCCAGCGCGTTCATCGCCACGCCGGAGTACGGCACGCGCTGCTCCACCGTCCTCCTCCTCACCCGCGACGGCGAGGTCACCTTTGTCGAGCGCACGACGACGCTCCCCGCGACGGACGGCTTCACCGAAGTTCGCCACCCCTTCCGCGTCGACCAGCCCGGCTGATTCTCACGTGGAGACGCGGAGACGCAGAGAACTCACCGATAGTTCGGCCTTCTCGCAGATGACAAAGAAGACGTCATCCTGAGGCAGGCCACGCAGGACTCGCGTGCACACCACAACATGCAGGCCGAAGGATCTATAGCATGTCCAGCACGTCAGCCGGCGTCCCACCGGCTGACGTGCGATCCGGCTATGGATCCTTCGGCCTGCAAGCGATTGTGCTGACGCGGCGGTGGTGTGGCCGGCCTCAGGATGACGTCGTTTCTGTGCGTTTACGGCGATGGGGAATGCATGTCCGCGATGAGTTCTTCGCGTCTCCGTGTGAGATAAAGCGATGCCGGGCCGCCCACGATGTGGACGGCCCGGCATCTTCATCCCCCAATTCTGCGGATGCTACGGACGGGCACCGCCGGTGGCCTGCTGCACCGTGCGGGCGCCGATCACGCGGCCGGCCTGGTCCAGCGTGTACTCCACCAGCGCGCCGGAGGTGAGGCGCACGGTGCGCACCACCTGCCCGGCCTGGTTCGTCACCGTGTTCACCACCGGCAGGCTGGTGAGGCTCCCCAGCGTGCGCGATCCCACCACCTGCCCCGCCGTTCCCAGCGTCCGCTCGACCAGGTTGCCGGAGGCGTCGAGCGTGGTCTGCACCGTCTGGCCCAGCGTGTTCACCGTCTGGCTCAGCACGCCGCCGGGCGCGGTCAGGTTGTTCAGCGTCTGCCCGGCCACGCCCACGGTGCGGTCCACCACGCCGCCGGGCTGCAGCGCCGTGTTCGCCACGCCGCCCACCGTGCTCACGGTGCGGTTCAGCGTCCCGGTGAGCTGGGTGACGACCTCGGGATGGTTGTCGACGAAGGTCAGCGTGCGCTCGATCACCTGCGTCACGTTGTCCAGGTCTACCAGGAGCAGCGCCTGCGCGTGCACCCCGCGGATCCCCAGGCTCACCTGCCCGATCTGCACGTCGGCGCCCGCCTGCACGCTCACCAGGTTGGCCACGCGCGCGTTCAGCGCCACCCGCGCCTGCAGGTTGTCGACCTCCAGGGTGATGCGCTGCACGCACAGGTTCGGCACCACCAGCACCACGTCGTAGCCGGCGTACTGCGGCGGCGGGCCGGGTTGGCCCCCGTTCGCGCCCGAAAAGCTTCCCGGCGCGGTCGAGCATCCCTCGGCCGCCCCGGCGGGCTGCGCCGGCTGCCGGTTCCGCTGCGCGCCGGCCGCCGCGGGCGCCAGCACCGCCAGCGCGACCATGGCGATTCCTCCCAACCTCTTCCGCATTCTTCCCTTCCGCGTGCGCGTGGGAACCGCCTCCCATCGATCGGGCGGACATCGCGGGCAGAAAACATGCCGGTTCGCGGGGCACGGAAGTTGATCGCCGGGGCGGCGTGACCATCGCCCGCTCGCTCCTCCGCCTTGCCGCCGCGCTCGCGCCGGCGCTCGCCGCGGCCCCGGCGTCCGCCCAGGCCGCCGTGCCGGCGCAGTGCTCCGCCGCGGGCGATTCGGCGCGCGCGGACACGGGGCGGGCGGACGTGCGCATCCTGGCCTCCGTCTCCATCGCCGAGCTGCGCTTCGACGCAGAGCCGCGGGCGAGCGTGCGGACCACCGGGTGCGGCGGCCTGGATCCGGTGCGGGTGATCGAGCGGCGCAACCTTCCCGAGCGGGTGGAGCCCGGCGTCACCTACCGCGACGTGTACGTGGCGGTGGAGATCGTGGGCCGCGTGGAGTCCGCCTGCATCGCCGCGCTGGCGGGGGATGCGCCGCTCGCGGGCATCTGCAACACGGCGGCGGGCGACACGGCGCGGGCGCCGCCCCGGCCGTAGCGGGCGCGGCATGCCCCGTGCGCCGGGTCCGCGCGCGGGTGGGAGATGCGGGTTGGGAGATGAGACGAGGTTCGGCGCGCCGGGCGATGGCTCCCGGCGGCACTCACGGGCTAGCGGAGGTGGGGATGAAGGGTCCCGCAGTGGTGATCGCGCTCGCGCTGGCCGCGGCGCCGGCGGTTGCGGCGGCGCAGCAGGATACCGCCAGCACGCGCATCCAGGGGCAGATCCGCCCCGTCGCCCCGCCGCCCCCGGGCCAGCCGCGGGTGGTGTCGGCCCCGGCGCAGCAGGGGGGCACGCCGGGGTACGACGTGATCCTGGAGGTGCCGGACCTCTCGGTGGACTCCATCGGCCTGACCGTGCAGAACCTGCGCGCGCACCTGGCGCTGGCCGCCAACGCCGCCAACCTGGTGACGCTCGACGCCGGCGCCGACGTAAGCATCGACCGCGTGCGGCTGGAGATCGTGGGCGTCGAGGCGCAGGCGTTCCTGTACGTGGACCTGGACAACGTCACGCGCATCGTGAACCGCGTGGTCGCCACGCTGGACCGCAACCCGCGCATCCTGACGCAGGTGCTGAACGTGGTGGACAACACCGTGGGCACGGTGGGCGGCGTGGCCAACACGGCGCTGGCGCCCAACGGCGTGGTGAGCCGCACGGTGGGCGTGGCGGGGCAGACGCTGAACAACGTCACCGCGCCGGGCGGGCTGCTGAGCCAGACGGTGAACACCGCGGGGCAGACGGTGCAGCGCGTGCTGCAGAACGGCGGCATCGTGGAGCGCACGCTGAACGCCGCCGGCGGCGTGGTCAGCTCCCGCACCGTGACGAACCTGCTGAGCCTCCCCGTGCTCCAGCAGACGACGAACACCGCCGGCCAGGTCGTGCGCCAGGTGCGCGACCAGAGCGGCGCCGTCATCGAGCTGGTGCTGAACCGCGCCGGCCAGGTCGCCAGCTCGCGCGTCCTGAGCGCCGCGGTGCCGCAGCGCTGAAGAAGGGCGAACAGCTCGAAGTCAACGCGGAGCCAGCCAAGTCGACGGAGGAACATCTCCGCCGACTTCGTTGGCTCCGCGTGATTGTATTGGACTCCGCGTGAGTTTTAGCGGTGCGGCCGATCGGTTCTAGTGTGGGGCGAAAATGCGACCGAGGTCGCGGCTACAACGGCACACACTCCGCCTGCGCGGAGTTCTCGCGGAGGCGATTTCCGCGCGGGCGAGGAACGACGAGGTGCGCCGGCGCATCGGCGATCTCACCAACGGCGGCGTTCGAGCGGATGAAGTCCGCGAAGGCGGACTGCGTGCCCTTGTAGCCGCGAGTTTACTCGCATCTTCCGCGTTATTTCACGCGCCATTTCTTCTCGCCACGCACTCACGCACTCCCGCACTCCCGCACTCCCGCACTCCCGCACTCCGTCACTCCAGCTCGATCCGCATCTTCACCCCCGCCTCGCCGACCGCGAACGCGTCGTAGTACTCGCCGAACCCGGACTCCAGCGCGGCCGCCACCGCCTCGGCGCGCTCGCGGCCGTCGGAGATGGCGAAGAGCGACGGGCCGGCGGAGCTGAACATGGCGTAGAGCGCGCCGGCCTCGCGCGCGGTGCGCAGCACTCCGCGCAGCACCTCGCGGTTCCAGAGGTCCTCCATGATCACGTAGGTGCCGATCTCGTTCAGCTCCCACCCGTGCGAGAGGAAGGCGCGCGCGTCGTTGCGCAGCAGCGCCGGCTTCATCCGGCGCTCCAGGAAGGGGAGCACGCGGTCGTGGTACTCGCGCTGGTACTGGAAGCAGAACTCCAGGCTCTCCAGCTCGTCGGCGTCGCCGATGCCGTGCACGCCGCCCTGCCCGAAGCTCTTCACCCGCTCGGCCGCCAGCTTTGCCGTGTCGCCGCGCGCGGTGACCACGAAGAGGCCGGACGTGTCCGCGTTCCCCACGTAGCGCGCGAACTGGTCCACCCACACCAGGCCGCCGTACTGCAGGCACGCCTCGCCCACGCCGGTGTCCATCCCCCAGTAGATGTGCACATTGTCGGTGTCGGCGTTCTCCACGAAGTTCTGCGTGAGCATGTCCCAGATCTCGGGAACGGAGAACGGGGTGCCGAAGAGCGCGTTCAGCCCCGAGAGCACCGCGGTGTTGAAGGTCACGTTCGACCCGAACCCGCTGTGCACGCTGCCGATGCGCCGCGGCACGCCGACCGAGACGGTGGAGGGATCGTGCCCCACCAGCTCGCAGAAGAGCCGCACCAGGTGCAGGGCGGTGGGCACCATCTTCCCCCCGCTCCCGCCGCCGCCGACCGACACCTCCACCTCGCCGTGCGCGCCGGTGGTGGAGAAGCCGAAGCCGCCGCCGCCCGGGATGCGGGGGCGCATCTGGAAGAAGTCGATCACGTTGAAGTGCAGCCGCGCGGGGGCCCACACGCGGGCGCGGGAATGCACCGGCGACGCGGGCCGCCGCCATTCGTCGCGGATGCAGAGCTGCTCGCCGGGGAGGAAATAGTCCATCTTCGCCGCCATGGAAGTCTCGCTGCCAAGTGGTGGGACTGCGATGAACCGCGGGTGGGGGCTCAGCGAGGGGAGCCGAGCAGGTACGCCAGCTTGCTGGTGGTCTTCGCGCGCAGCCGCGCCCCCAGCGCGGCAACGATCCCGTCGGCGATGGGGCGGGCCCGCGGCACGTGCCCGGGGGCGTAGTCCACCTCGATGATGGCGGGCTCGGGAAAGGGGCTGTCGCGCAGATCGTCGACCTCCACCTTCACCCCGAAGTCGATCACGCGGATGGGCGGGTGCACCTCGCCCACGCCGCGCAGCTCGCCGGAGACGATCTCCCTTCCCGCCCCGTCCACGCTGCGCCCCCGGACGACGGGGAAGGTGTAGCGCACCTTGTCGAACGCGGCCACCTGCCGGTACCCCTCACGGGCGTAGCGCTCGAGCAGGCGCTCCAGCATCGCCTCGTCGTTGCGCGCGAAGGTCTGCACGAAGCCGCTCAGGGGGCGGGGGATGGCGTCGGCGCCCCACCCGGTGGCGATCACCTCGAAGGCAATGGCGCGCGGCGGCTCCACGTGCTGCCGCACGCGCACGGACACGCGGCGGCCGAAGAGGTCCAGCCCCGGCGTGTCGAAGTAGCGGTCGATCACGCGGCGGACGTGCGGCTCCACTCCCGTGACCTCGCGGCACACCTCCACCGCGCGCGCCACGGGCACGCCGGCGAACCACGAGACCTCGACGGGGCTGATGCGCACGAACAGGCTGGGCGCCCAGTCGTCCGGCACCAGCAGCGCGTCGGGGACCACGAAGCCGTCCACGGCCGCCGTGTGGCGATCGATCGGGGGCGCGCCGGATGAGGTCATCCTCGGACCGGACAGTCGTACATGGTGCGCGTGGATTGTCGCCTCGTATACGGAAGATGATAATCGCGGCGCGTTCAGCAGAACAGGGGCGCGGCGGGCGGCTCCCCGTCGGCCCACACCCGCTTCAGCAGCCCGCCCTCGCCCGAGCCGGAGGCGCGCAGGTGGTTCTGCACGTAGCGCACGCCGTCGACCACCCGGTCCTCGGGGATGTGCGTGTGCCCGAACACGTGCACCCGGGCGGAGACCCGCCGCAGCTGCGCCTCGATCTCCACGCTCCCGGCCACCAGCGGCAGTCCCTTGAAGCGCAGCCAGCGCACCGGCGGCACCAGCTCGGGCCGCGGGACAAAGTGGGAGAAGGAAACCACGGGCGCGTCGTAGCCGCGCAGGTGCGGCTCGTTCATCTCCGCGAACAGGCGGTCCACGCGCCCGGCGCCCGCGGGCCAGCGGCAGAAGTAGCGGTCGCTCCACGCCTCCAGCGACTCGGCATCGGCGTCGCCGGCCACGTCGAACGAGGCGTCGTACCACGAGAAGAGCGGCACCACCCAGGCGCCGCCCACCCGTGCCGGCGCGGTGCGCACGCCCACGGCGCGGCAGGCGGCCAGCACGGCGTGGAACTTCTCCACGCTGTCGCGCGCCTCGCCGCGCACCCACAGCTCGTGGTTGCCGGGAACGAAGAAGACCTCGGCGAACCGCTGCCGCAGCTCGCCGAGGACGTCGGAGACGATGGAGAGGTTGTCGGCCACGTCGCCGGCCACGATCAGCGCGTCGCCGCGGTGCTCGCCCGCGGGGATGCGCTCCAGCAGCCGGCGGTTCTCACGGAAGTCGGAGTGCAGGTCCGACACGGCCCAGATGCGCATGCCTCTACGGTTGAGGTCGTAATGGGATCGGGACGAGTGCTGAGTGCTGAGTGCTGAGTGCTGAGTGCTGAGTGCTGAGTGCTGAGTGCACGAGATGCTCTTCACCGGGGCACTCAGCACTCGGCACTCAGCACTTCTTTTTACCGCCCCAGCCCCGGCGGAATCGTCAGCGTCAGCTCCTGCCCCGGGGTGACGTAGATCTCGCTGATCGTGGTTCCCGTGCGGCTGCTGCCCACCGGGTCGGCCATGAAGGCCAGCGCCCGCCCGATTCCCACCACGCTGGTGGGGATCACCAGCCGCTGCGTGCTGTTGCCGGTGACGGTGCCCAGGCGCCGCCGGGTGCCGCCGTAGACGGCGAACACGTCCACGTCCAGCCACGACTGGTTCTCCACGCGCACGTAGGTGGCGGCCTGCGGGGTGGGGGCGTTCTTTCCCGTTCCCACGCAGGCGGCGGCGCCCAGCGTGGCCAGGAAGAGGGCGATGAAGAGCTTCATCGTGCGTGTCATCCGTCTGCTCCTTCGTTCCGGAAGATTGGATGCGTCTCGCGGGGCCGCGTCACGGGGTGAGCATGGGCGTCTGCCACGGGCGGAAGAGCGCCAGCGCCACCATCAGCAGCAGCAGAAGCGCGAACAGTGCCACCACCGCCACCAGGCATCCGCGGATCATGCACCCGCTGGGCTCCTTTACCGGCTCCACCGGCAGCTTGATCACCCCGTCGGGAAGATCCGGGTCCCGCGCTCTCCACGCCATCCGCTCCACGTCCCCTCGTCGTGACGGATCCGGCCCCAATCCCAGAACAGCCGGATCCCCATGATTGTTCCGCCATCTCCCTTCGAAGACGATGAGGAGAGATGCGCCCGCGCCGCGACCGTTCCATCCCACGCGGAGTTCACACAGATGACGTCATCCTGAGGCCGGCCACGCTGCAATTTGCGTCCGCGCAGTAAGTTGCAGGCCGAAGGATCCATACTTTTCGAGCACGTCCGCTGGAGAACCGCGACGAAACTTCGTTGCGTCCGATCGGATGACGTGCTGGCCGGCTATGGATCCTTCGGCCTGCAGGCGGTTGTGCCGACGTGCCGATGGTGTGGCCGGCCTCAGGATGACGTCTTTATCGTTATCGCTCGCGTGAGCCGTGCCCACGGTGAGTCGCGCCTCTGCGTCTCCGTGCGTGGCGAACCGCTCCGCGTCTCCGCGTCTCCGCGTGAGATCCAGCGATGCGGGAGCCCCGCGCAAGCCTCAATCTTTCGCGGAATCAGCCGCGGCGGAAGATGCGCCGGTAGCCGCCGGCGATCAGCGCGGACACGTCGGCCATGATGCGCGGCAGGCTCAGCCCGCCGGGATACGCCAGGTAGCGCGGCTCCCACACCGGGTGGAACTTCTCCTTGTACGTCCGCAGCCCCTGGAAGTTGTACAGCGTGCCGCCGCGCTCGAAGAGCCAGCTGCCGATGCGCGTCCACACCGGCGCCACCGCGCTCATCTCCAGCCCGGAGAGCGGCGCCATCCCCAGGTTGAAGCGCCGGTAGCCGTTCTCCTTCCCCCACAGCATCACCTGCAGCAGCAGCACCTCCATCACGTTCTTGGCGGCCGACCGGCGGTAGCGCATCAGGTCCACCGACAGCTCCGTCCCGTCGGGCCCCGGCCACACCGTGGCGAACGCCTGCACCCGCCCCTCGCTCTCGATCACCGCCAGCGGAAAGCGGCGCACGAACGCCTCGTCGAAGAAGCCCAGCGAGAAGCCCTTCTCCGCCACCGCCTTGTGCGCCAGCCAGTCGTCCGACACGCGGCGCACGTCCGAGATCACCGAGCCGATCTCCTCGCGCGGGACGATGCGGAAGCGCATCCCGCTGCGCGCGAAGCGGTTCAGCACCAGCCGCAGCGGCTTGCGCTCGGCCCCCTCGAGCGAGAAGGAATCGAGCGGGACGAACGCCTCTTCCCCCAGCTTCACGAAGGTCAGGCCGAAGTCGGCGTACTGGTGCAGCCGATCCTTGCTGACCTGGTAGAACACGGGAATGCCGCCGAAGTCGTCGCACCGGCCGAAGAACTGGCGGATCAGCGCGCTGGTGCACGCCGGGTCGCCGATGGGGTCGCCCAGCGCCACCCAGGTGCGCCCGTGCACGCCGTACATCAAAAAGGCGTCGCGCTGCGGGCTGAAGAGCATGCTCTTGTCGCCCAGGAACGCCAGGAACGGCTGCGTGTGCGGCTGCAGGGCGATGAGCCGCCCCGCGTCTTCCATGTCGCGCGGCGACGGGGGCACCACCTCGGGCGGGGCGGGGCGCATGATGCGCAGCACCCCGAAGGCCAGGATGGCCACCGTGGCGCCGACCGAGGCGCGGAGGAAGCGCGGCGCGTCGGCGTTGATGGCGAAGCGCCACCACAGCTCGCTGCTGTACTCCACGTGGCGGAAGGCGAAGAACCCCAGCCAGATGGAGGCGCCCACGACGGCGACCACGGACGCGAACCAGCCGGGGGAGAAGCGCGCGGCGAAGAAGTGCGCGCGCCGGTCGAACACCGGGCGGCTGGCCGCGAGCGCCGCCAGCAGCGCGGCCAGGAAGAACGCCTCCTCGTAGTCGCCGCCCTTCAGCAGCGACGCGGCGATCCCCAGCGCCAGCGCGCCGCCCGCCACGTACCACGCGAAGCGCAGCCGCCGGAACACCCCGTTGGAGATGAAGAGCAGGCCGACGCCGAGCACCGATCCCAGGAAGTGCGAGGTCTCGATGACGGCCAGCGGGAGATACTCCGCCACCCAGTGCACCCGCTCGCGCTCCACCGGCGTGGCGCCGGAGACGAGCAGCACCACGCCGGCCAGGAAGGTGAAGATGGCCAGCAGCTTGGGCGTCACCTGCCCGGTCAGCGCGCCGAACGCCCCGCCCCAGCGCGCGATGGCATGCCGCCGCAGCCGCAGCTCGTCGGCCACCAGGAAGGCCAGCGCCCCGCCGAGGGGGACCAGGTAGTAGACGATGCGGTAGAGGAGGAGCGAGGCCACCAGCTCGGCGGGAACGCCGTAGCCGCGCAGCAGGTACGCCATCGTCCCCTCGAACACGCCCACGCCGCCGGGAACGTGGCTGATCAGCCCCAGCAGCTGCGCGGCGATGAAGGCCGAGAGCATCTCCGGGAAGTCCAGCCCGGTGCGCGGGATCAGCACGTACAGCACCGCCCCCGCCAGCGCCCAGTCCACCGTCGACAGGATGAACTGCAGCGCCACCGTTCCCGGCGGGGGGATGGGCGCCTGGAAGCGCCCCATGCGGATGGGCCTGCGCCAGAGCACCGCGGCCAGCGCGTACGCCGCGGCCACGGCCAGCATCAGCACGCCGGCCGCGTGGATCACGAAGGCGCCGGCCAGCGTCACCAGGTCCGGGTGCGGGTCGAACGCCATGCTGTAGCCGCCCAGCACCAGCAGCCCCAGCCAGAACGTTCCGTTGTAGAAGATGATGATGCGGGAGATGTCGCCCGCCGTGAGCCCCCAGCGCGAGTAGAAGCGGTAGCGCACGCTGGTGCCGCTGATCACCGCCCACCCCACGCTGTTGCTGATGGCGTACCCGGTGTACGACGCCAGCCCCACCTTCCACCAGCTCTGCCGCTTGCCGATGTAGCGGAAGGCCAGCAGGTCGTACAGGCAGAGCACCGCGTAGTTCAGCAGCGTGAACCCCACCGCCCACCACAGCGCGTCGTGCGGCAGCGCGCGCAGCGTGCTGCGCACGGTGGCGTAGCTCACGCGCCGCAGGTCCGACTGGATGACCGCGATCCCGGTGGCGAACAGCGCCAGCGCGATCAGCGGCTGCACCCACCGCCACACGCGCGAGCGGGTGCCGGCGGACGCGGCGGGCGGTTCGGCGGAAGCGGGGGCTGCGGCGGTCGGCTCGTCCACGCGGGGGAAGTGCGGGGGAACAAACAGTGGGAGGCGGTCGGAATGTACGCGACGCGCGGAGGTCGCGGAAGCGGGAGGGGATGAAGTGCGGGAGTGCGAGAGTGCGAGAGTGCGGAGGGTCGATGCGCCGCGCGGAGTTGGTGCGTCACGGGCGATGTGCCCGCGGTCGGGCCTCTCCCCGCGCCTTGGAGCGCTCGCCCTCTCGCGATCTCGGGAGAGGGTGGGGTCCCGGCGCGGCCTGCAGCCTCTGGCGTGCGGAGAGGTTGCCGTGTGGCGGTGACGCCGGATAGCTACCTCTCCCGGTACGGGAGAGGTGGACGGCCTGAGCCGGCCGGAGAGGGCGCGATGCCGGAGGCGACGAGCCGATGCCCATCGCCTCCACCGTCGTCTCCGTCGATCCCTCGCTTACAACCCCGTCCCGGTCGCCCTCGGGCGGATCTGCGCGAGCACGCCGGCCACGTCGTCGGCCAGCACCACGGCCAGCTCGCCCTCGCCCAGGAGCGACATGGCGCGCGTGACGGCGGCCTGCTCCGTTTCCACCTGCTCGATCTGGTCCACGCGCAGGCCGGCCTGGCGCAGCCCCTGCACCAGCAGCCCCGCCACCTCGCCCGGCTGGCGCCCGCGCAGGTCGTAGTCCTCCTTCACGATCGCGAAGTCCAGCACGCCGCAGAGCGCCGCCACCGCGCGGATGTCCTCGTCGCGGCGGTCGCCGGGAACGGCGATCACGCCGATGCGGCGGCGCGCGGGGATGTCGGCCACCATCTGCATCAGCCCGCCCACCGCGGCGGCGTTGTGCGCGTAGTCCACCAGCACGCGGCTCTCGCCCACGCGCAGCAGGTTCAGCCGCCCCGGCGTCATCGACGGGCTGGGGAAGAACGAGAGCAGGCCGGCGCGGATCGTGTCGTACCGCACCCCCTGCACGTAGGCCGTGGCGATCGCGGCCAGGATGTTCCCCTGCTGGAAGCGCGCGGCGCCGCCCATCATCAGCGGCACCTCGTTCACCCCGGCGATGGGGATGCGCAGCCGTCCGCGGCGGATCACGAACGTGCCGTCCTCGATCCGCGCGCCGATGCCGCCGCGGCTGATGTGGTCCTCGAACTGCGCGTTCTCGCCCTCTTCCATGGTGGAGAAGAACACCAGGTCGCCGCCGGTGCGGTCGCGCATGGCGTAGACCAGCGGGTCGTCGGCGTTCAGCACCGCGTGCCCCTCGCGCTTCACCACCGCCGGGATCACCGACTTCACCTCGGCCAGCTGCTCCACGGTGTTGATCCCCCTGAGCCCCAGGTGGTCGGCCGAAACGTTCAGCACCACGCCCACGTCGCACTCGTCCCACCCCAGCCCCGCGCGCAGGACGCCGCCGCGCGCCGTCTCCAGCACGGCCACGTCGACCGTGGGGTTGGAGAGGATGATGTTGGCCGAGAACGGGCCGGTCATGTCGCCCTCCATCACCAGCCGGTTCTGGAGGTACACGCCGTCGGTCGTGGTGAACCCCACCGTCTTTCCCGTCTGCCGGAAGAGGTGCGCGGTCAGCCGGGTGGTCGTCGTCTTCCCGTTCGTCCCCGTGATGGCGATGACGGGGATGGTGTACCCCGCGCCCGGCGGGTACAGCATGTCGACGATCGGCGCCCCCACGCTGCGCGCCTTCCCCTCGGTGGGATGCGTGTGCATCCGCAGCCCCGGCGCGGCGTTCACCTCGATGATCACCGCCCCGTTCTCGCGGAAGGGAACGGAGATGTCCTTCGACAGCACGTCGATCCCCGCGATGTCCAGTCCCACGATCCCCGCCGCCATCTCGCAGGCGGTGATGTTGTCGGGATGGATCTCGTCGGTGCGGTCGATGCTGGTGCCGCCGGTGGACAGGTTCGCCGTGGCGCGGAGATACACCATCTCGCCCGCGGCGGGAACGGATTCGCAGGACAGGCCGCGGGTGCGCAGATAGTCCGCGGTCACGTCGTCGTCCGGGAGCCGCGTGAGCGTCTTGCTGTGGCCGCGGCCGCGGCGCGGGTCGCGGTTGGCTTCCACGATCAGCTCGCGGATGGTGCGCGTCCCGTCGCCCACCACGTGCGCGGGAACGCGCTCGGCCACGGCGGCCAGCCGCCCGTCCACCACCAGCACGCGGTAGTCGCGCCCGTGCACGTAGTTCTCCACCACCACGCGCCGTCCGTACGCCTGGGTCACGGGCCAGGCGGCGCGCACCGCGTCCTCGTCGTCCAGCCGCCCCGAGATGCCGCGGCCGTGGCTGGCGTCCAGCGGCTTCAGCAGCACGGGGTAGCCGATCTCCCGCGCCACCTCCAGCGCCCCGTCCAGCGTCGTCGCCGTGTCGCCCTGGGGAACGGGAAGGCCGATGTTCCCCAGCACGCGCCGCGTGTCGTCCTTGTCCTGCGCGATCTCGACGGCGATGGCGCTGGTGTAGTCGCTCATCGCGGCCTGGATGCGCCGCAGGTTCTTCCCCAGCCCCAGCTGCACCAGTGAGAAGGAGTTCAGGCGGCGCACGGGGATGCCGCGCCGCGCCGCCTCGTCCACGATGGCCGCGGTGGACGGGCCCAGGCGCACGCTCTCCAGCAGGTCGTGCAGCTCCTCCACGGTGCCTTCTACGTCGAACTCCTCGCCGCTGATGCAGGCGCGGACCAGGCGCACGGCGTCGCGCACCGCCTGGATCCCCACGTCCTCCTCCTCGTACGCCACGATCAGCCACCACACGCCGGGGTCGCCGGACTCCACCACGCGCCCGAACGACACGTCGGAGCCGGCCAGCGTCTGCAGCTCCAGCCCCACGTGCTCCAGCACGTGGGGGAGGTGCGTGCCCTCCTCCAGCCGCGCCAGGAAGCCGCCCTCGCCCGGGCGCGAGCACGGGTGCTCGCGCAGCGTGGGCAGGAACGACATCAGCCGCTCGTTGAAGCCGGGGATGTCGGTCGATGGAACGTCCTCGAGCGCGCCGAGCGTCAGGTCGCAGGCGATGACGGGCGCCAGGCGCCAGAAGTTTGGCCCGCGCAGGGGGCGCAGCCGCGAGATGCGCAGCTCGTCGGGGTCGAAGCCGGCGAGGCCGGCGGCGGACTGGCTCTGGAGTTCGGACATGGATCGGGTGGGGGCGGGTGGATGCCCCGCGGGGTTCAGCCGCGGGTGCTCCGAAGCTGCTCCCAGGCCTCGGGATCGCGCATGCCGCCGCCGCGCGCGGGCGTGGCCCGGGCGCTCCGCGCCGAGTCGCACTCGATGCGGCGGGCGAACGCGCGCCCGCCGCCATGCTCGTCGCGCGCCGGCGCGGACCGCGGTTCCGGCGTGGTGCTGGCGGCTGTCGGGATCATGCTCACTTCGTGTCCTGCGGCTGCGTTTCCAGGCGCGGGCGAAGGGCCCGGCGCCGGCGCAGCCAGGGGCGCAGAGAGTATGCCATCGGTGGATTACACCGCAAGAAGCGCCTGATTCCTCCCCAGCTATCCCGAACGGAGGTGACGGCGAAGGGACGATGCGGGGAGAAGCTTCGGCTCGTGTCTCCGCCATCGCGCCCTCTCCGGCCGGCTCAGGCCGTCCACCTCTCCCGTACCGGGAGAGGTAGCCATCCCGCACCACCGCCACGACCAAGCTCCTTCGCTACCGGGCTTCGCAGGCCGCGCCGATGCTGGACAGCCCCCTCGCCCGGAACGGGAGAGGGCGAGCGCTCCAGGGCGCGGGGAGAGGGCCCACCGCGGGCACCGAGCCCGCCCTTCGCCACCCTCGCGCGGAGCGGAGATCTCCTCGTCCCCGTCGTGGGGAATCACAGGAGGAAGGGGATGACCGCCATCTCGTCATCCCCTTCCTCCTGTGTTCGATCGAGATCCCCCGCGGGCAAGATCCCCCGGCCGTGTGAAGATCCTACCCCGGCCCCGGCAGATGCAGCGTGAACGCGGCGCCGCCCGGGTCGGCGTTGCCGGCGGTCAGGTCGCCGCCCATCGCCCTGGCCAGGCGCCGGGAGATGGCCAGGCCCAGGCCGCTCCCCGGCTCGCGCTTGGCCTTGGTGCCGCTGGCGATCTGCAGGAACTCCTCGAACACCGCCTCCTCGCTCCCGCCGGGGATCCCCGGCCCGGTGTCGGACACGCGGATCCAGCCGCGGCCGCCCTCGACCGACGCGGCCAGCGTCACGGCGCCGTCGTCGGTGAACTTCACCGCGTTGGACAGCAGGTTCACCAGGATCTGGCGGACGCGGCCGGCGTCCACCTCCAGCAGCTCGTCGCGGTGGCCGTCGATCTCCAGCCGGATCTCCAGCCCCTTGCTGCGCGCCTGCGGCTCCACCGCCACCATCGCCTCTTCCACCAGCTCGCCCAGCGTCACCGGCTCGCGGCTGAACTCCATCCGCCCCGCGTCCAGCTTGGCGATGTCCAGCACGTCGTTCACCAGCTGCGCCAGGTGGCCGCTGACCTGGCAGATGCGCTCCACCATCTCCAGCTGGTGGGGATCCAGGTCGCCCATGATCCCGTCCTGCAGCAGCTCGCTGTACCCCATGATGGCGGTGATCGGCGTGCGCAGGTCGTGGCTCATGGCGCTGAAGAAGCGCTCGCGGCGCACCGCCGCCTGGCGCAGCGCGTCGTAGCGGGTGGCGTTGCGGAACGCCGCCGCCGCCTGCAGGGCCACCGTCTCCACGATCCGCACCGTCTCCGCATCGACCTCGCGATCACCCTGCCACCCGGCCACCAGCGCGCCCCCCGCGCCCTCGCCCGCCAGCGGCACCGCGACCGCGCTCGTCCCGTCGGCGGACGCGACGGCGGTGCGGCCCCGCGCGCGCGCCTCGTCCGCCAGCGCGAGGAGGCGTTCGGCGGCGTCGGGGGACGGGTCCGCGGCGCCGCACCACTGCCGCGGCGTGTCGAAGATGGGGATGGCGGCGAGCGCGAGCTCGGCCCCGGCCAGCTCGGCCAGCGTGCGGCAGACGATGGAGAAGATCTCCTCCGGGTCGACCGTGTCCGCCGCGGCGACGGCCATCGACCGCAGCGACTCGAGCTCGCGCACGCGCGCGTCCGGCATGGGCGCGGTCGCGGCGGTGGCGGAAGGCTCGGGTGCGGTGACGGTCTCCTGCGCCATCGGCGTCGCGGGCAAAGGGGGATGGACGGACGCGCGGCGGTGGCGCCGTGGCGCGGGGGCAGTATCTTTGCGCCCCGCGCCGGGCACGCCCGCCCGGCCCGACCGAGCCAGGAGAGCATGACGTGAGCCTTCCGCCGCTACGTCTCAGGAAGAACGAGGACCGCAGGCTGCGTGCCGGGCACCTGTGGGTGTTCAGCAACGAGATCGACGTGGAGCGCACCCCGCTCCCCGGCTTCGAGCCGGGCGAGATGGTGGAGGTGCAGGACGCGCGCGGCGCGCCGCTGGGCGTGGGCTACGTGAACCCCCGCTCGCTCATCGCCGCCCGGCTGGTGAGCCGCGACCGCGACGCCCGGCTGGACCGCGCGCTGCTGAAGCGCCGTCTCGCGCGGGCGCTGAGTCTTCGCGAGATGCTCTTCGACCGCCCCTTCTACCGCCTGGCCTACGGGGAGAGCGACGGAGTGCCGGGGCTGGTGGCCGACCGCTTCGGCGACCACGTGGTGGTGCAGCTCACCACCGCGGGGATGGAGCGGGCGAAGGACGACGTGGTGCAGGCGCTGCGCGACACGCTGCAGCCGGCGGGGATCCTGTTCCGCAACGACTCGTCCGGCCGCGCGCTGGAGGGGCTGGACACGTACGTGGAGACGGCGTTCGGCGAGGTGCCGGCGGCGGTGCCGCTGGAGGAGAACGGCGTGCGCTTCGAGGCCCCGGTGGCGGGGCAGAAGACGGGATGGTTCTACGACCACCGGATGAATCGCGCGCGGCTGATGGCCTACGCCCGCGGCCGCCGCGTGCTGGACGTGTTCAGCTACATCGGGGGATGGGGGGTGCAGGCCGCGGCCGCCGGCGCGGAGCACGTGGTCTGCGTGGACGCCTCGGCCGAGGCGCTGGAGCACGTGGCCCGCAACGCCGCGCTGAACGGCGCCGCGGAGCGCGTGTCCACGCGCAAGGGCGACGCGTTCGACGTGCTGCGGATGATGGCGGCGGAGGGAGAGAAGTTCGACGTGGTGGTCCTGGACCCGCCGGCGTTCATCAAGCGCAGGAAGGACCAGAAGGCGGGCGAGGAGGCGTACCGGCGGGTGAACCAGCTGGCGCTGGAGGTGCTGCGGCAGGACGGCATCCTGGTCTCCGCCAGCTGCTCGTACCACCTCCCGCGCGAGGCGCTGCAGGACGCCATGCTCCGCGCCGCGCGCAACCGCGGCCGCTCGCTGCAGATCGTGGAGCAGGGGCACCAGGGCCCGGACCACCCGGTCCACCCCGCCATCCCTGAAACCGCCTACCTGAAGGCCTTCTTCGGGCGCGTGGGATAGACGGAAAGGGGTTTCGTACGAAATCCGGGAGAAGGATCGGTGCATCCGACCCACTCACGTGCTGCCGCGCCCACAGATCCTTCGGCCTGCAAGGTGTGGTGCCGATGCGAGTTGCGGTGTGGCCGGCCTCAGGATGACGTCGGGTGGGTGCAGCGCGGATGCAGAAACCGGTCTCCCGGGTGATGCCAGATCTGGCAATCAACTGTGCATGATAGACGCACAGAGATGACGTCACCCTGAGGCCAGCCAGACCGTCGTTGCCTCTGCACGGGCGGCTGCAGGCCGAAGGATCTACAGGCGAGGTCGCACGTGCGCTTCCGGATGAGACGCAGAGGCACGGAGAACCGCGATGAGTTCTCCGTGCCTCTGGTTTTCCGTGCCTCTGGGTGAGATCAGCTGAGCCGGACCTTCACGACGACCTTGCGGACCGCGTCCCGGCCGCCGGCCATGCACCCCGGCTTGTGTCCGTCGGGGGGATGGAAGATGGCGACGTCGCCGGTGCGGAGGAGGAGCGAGCTGGAGGCCTTCGGCTCGGCGTAGAAGACGATGTCGTTCGAGGCGTCGAACGGCGTCTCCACCACCAGCGAGCCGGTGGGCGCATGCAGGATGCGCTCGGCGCCCGCGGCCACGTACTGCACGTCGACGTAGGCGCGGTGCGATTCGAAGCGCTTCTCCGTGGCCGGGCCGGTGTCGTAGCTGGAAACGAGGGCGAAGACGCGGGCGCCGTCGATCGCGTGCCGCCCGTCGGCAAGCGACGGGTCGAAGGCGCGGAGCCACGCCAGCCCCGCCGCGATCCCCGGCGCCAGCGCGGCGTAGGCGTCCGCGGCGGCAAGCGTGGTCAGGATCATTCGCCGCCCGTCTCCACGTGGTCGATCCCCTGCGCGGTGATGCGCACCGTCAGTCCGTGGCTCCCGCTCTTCCGCACGAACCCGTGGTCCTCGTGGTAGCGGACGACCCGCTCCGCGTCCTGCCGGGTGATCCCCAGCTCCGCGGCCAGCTCGTAGCCGTCCAGGTACTCGCTCTCGCCGCCCTCGCTCTGCTCGTACAGCCGTTCCAGGAACCGCCGCCGCAGCTCGCGGCGGCGGCGCATCTCGTCGCTCATGCGGGGGTGTAGAACACCTGCGTCCACCGCAGGTCGCGGTAGCCCACGCCGGTGCGGGTGTAGCGGCAGTTCTCGATGTTGCGGCGGTGCCCCGGCGACTCCAGCCAGCCGCGCACCACCTCCTGCGCGCTCTGCTGCCCCATGGCGATGTTCTCGGCCAGCGCGCGGTAGCTGCCGCCGCCGGCGCGCAGCCGGTCGACCGCGGTGTGCCCCTCGGGCGAGGTGTGGTCGAAGTAGTGGCGCGCCGCCATGTCCTCGCTGTGCGCCTGCGCCGCCTCGGCGGCCGCGCCGTCCCACGCCAGCGGCGCGCACCCGGCGCGGGCGCGGTCCGCGTTCACCAGCCGCGTGACCTCGGCCTGCAGCGCCGTCATGCGCGCCTCGTCACCCGCCGCCCGGGCGGCGGTGTGGACACCGGCGCGGGCGTCCACCCGGGCGCCGCTGCCCGCGGTGCGGACGGGAGCCACGCGCTCGCTCGCACTGGCGTACGACGAGACCGTCGCCATGCACCCGGTGAGGGGGAGCGCCAGCGCGCCCATGACCATCATCGTCACCCCGGTCCTTCCCACTTCTGCAGCTCCTTCAACAGGTCGGCCATGCGGACGTCGTATGCGTCCGCGGAGGCGTCACCCTCGTCTACATCGTAATTTTGTTGTGGAGTTTCGAGGATGAGCGGGACCCCCCGGCTGCGCCTGTCTTGCAGAAGCCATGCGAAAGCGTCGCGCCCGATCTGGCCCTCTCCCAGGAGGACGTGGCGGTCGCGATTGCTGCCCAGCGCGCCCTCGCTGTCGTTGAGGTGAAAGAAGCCCGGGCGCTCGCCCGTAGCCTGTTCGAATTCGTCCAGGATCTCCGAAAAACGGCGCCGTGACTGGTTGATGTCGTATCCGGAAGCGTACAGGTGGCAGGTGTCCAGACCGTAGCCCGTGCGTTCGCGCAGCTCGTCGGGAACGTGGCGGAGGATGTCGCCGACCTCGGCGGCGGTGCGCCCGAGCGTCTTGCCGGCACCGGCAGTGTTTTCCACCAGCAGCCGCGTTTTGCCGACTGTGTTGCGAAGTGCGAGGGTGATCGCGCGGGCTACCCGCTCGGCCGCTTTCGCGGTGTCGCCGTCGCTGGCCGAGCCGGGGTGGAAGCAGACCTGGCCCACGCCCAGGGTGGTGCTGCGCTCCATCTCCTTGGCCAGGCCGCCGGCCGCGCGCTCCCACTTGGCCTCGTCGGCGGTGGCCACGCTCAGGACGTAGGCGGCGTGCACCATCACGTGCTCGGGCTTCATCCCGACGTCCTCCAGCGCGGCGTGGAAGCGCTCCACGCGCTTGGGGCTGATGCCGGACTTGTCGCCGTAGAAGGTGGGCTTGGCAGTGAAGATCTGGACGGCGCTGAGCCCCGCCGCCGCCGCCCGCCGCGCGGCCATGTCGATCCCGCCGTTGTCCACCGCGTGCGTGCCGAAGATGTGGTCCATGCGAGTTCTCACTGTTGATCAGGAAGCGGGCGCCGGTTCGCGAGGCGCGGAGTGCGGTTCAGGTGTCGAAGTCGCGAGGAGGATCTTGCTCCCAGGCATCCCCCCATGCGACTGGGGCTTGGCGTCGCCCGGCGCCGCGGCCCTCTCCCCCCCGGCGCCCTCCCCCCAAACTGCCTGGGGGAGGGGGAGATGGTGGCTCATTCTCCGGCTTCGTCCCGTTGCGACGGGTCTCGCGGGCCGAGCGCTGCCGCGATTTTCGCGAGGACGGAGGCGACGTCGTTCAGCACTTCTTCGTTGCGGAAGCGGATCACCTTGAAGCCGGATTGCTCGAGGGCGCGGGTGCGGTACTCGTCACGCATCCGCTGCTCCTCCTCGTCGTGGTACTCGCCATCGACCTCGACCACGAGCTTGCGCGCGCGACAGTACAGGTCGAAGACGAAGCGCCCGACCGCGTGCTGCCGCCGGAAGCGGTAGCCGTCCAGCGCGCCGCGCCGGACCTGCTGCCACAGCACGTCCTCCGCGCGAGTGGATGCCTTCCGCATCTCCCGCGCGGCCAGATCGAGCTCCTGTGTCGTCCCGCGAATCCTGCGATGTCTGAATCGCATCGAAATCTCGCAAAACGCGATTAGTCTCCCCCTCCCCCAGGCAGTTTTGGGGGAGGGGGCCGGGGGGAGAGGGCCGCGGCGCCGGGCTGACGATGATCCCCGTCGGATGCCGAGAAAGCTGGAAAGCCGCAGCGACGCCGCGGCTCGCTCAGGCCCGCATCCGCCCGCGGCACATCTCGCGCAGCCGCGCCTCGTTCCCCTCCAGCTCCGTCACCAGGCGGCGGACCTCGGCGGTGGAGGCGGCGTTGGGGAGCTCGGCGCTGATCTCCTGCGCCCCCGCGGCGCGCGGGAGGAACACCACCGTCACCTTCCACCCCTCCACCCCCGTGGCCTTGCGCGCCACCAGGTCCACGCTGTACTCGGCGCCGTCCACCTCCAGCCGGTTCGCCAGCCGGTGCTCCTTCCACGAGGAGCTCCGCGATAGAGCCATCGCCGTCCATCTCCAGTGTTCGCCGGTGTGGCCGCCCCGGCTCCGCCAGGGCGGTTGTCGGCGGGCGGCGGAGGGTGCATCTTTCTTCGTCCGGATCGCCCGCCGGAGCGCCGGTTTTGCGGCGCCGCAGCAAGATAGCCGGGCGCCGCCGAGCCCGGCAAACAAGGCCCCCTCACCCCACGATCATCCCATGCCCTCTCCCGTCTCGAGCTGGTTCGAGCGCCTTCCCGAAGAGGTGGACCGCAAGCTGGAGCGCGCCGAGGCCCTGGCCCGCGAGGACATGGTCGAGACGCACGCCCGCCTGGCCACCGACCTGGTCGGCATCCTGGCGCCGCGCATGCCGTTCGACGACGCCATCGAGCGCTACCTGGAGAGCCTGGGGCTGGACGGCGAGGACGCCGAGGCGGTGGGCACCCGCGCCGTGGCGCTGCTCGACGCCACCGACGTGCGCGAGGACCTGGCGCGGGAAGGGACGCGCGGGTGGGGATTCAACTGGCGCTACGCCACGCCGCTGGGCGCGCTTCGCTTCATCCAGCGCCAGAAGAAGCGCAGCGACGAGGAGCGGCTCTGGCTGGAGCTGGCCGCCGCGCGCGCCGAGGAGAAGCTGGCCGACGCCCACGCCCGCCACGCGCAGACCTTCGTCGACATCCTGGACGAGGAGGTGGACCCCGCGCGCGCCGTGGAGCTGTACGTGGAGCGGCTGGACCTCCCCGAGATCCGCGCGCGCATCGTGTACCAGCGCGTGCTGGCGCGGCTGGCCGAGTCCGAGCTGCCGCGGCTGAACGAGGACGCGCCGCCGGCGCCGCCCGCCGAGGTGGTCCCCGGGAGCGGCGCCGCGGGCTGACCCGGCGTCCAGCATGGACCTTGCACCCCGCGTCCGGCCGGACGCGGGGTGCTTTGCCTGGCGACACACATTTCGGGGGAATGGGACGGAAGATGACGACGCTCGGGAAGCAGGCGGCCGCCGCGGCCGCCCTCGCGCTGCTGCTCGCGGCCTGCGGGGGCGACAGGGGCGGCGCGGAGAAGGGCGATGCCGGGAAGGCGGGCTCGCCGGCCACGGCCGGGGGCGACACCTCCGCCACGGCGGCCAACGGGAGGCAGGCGAACGGCGGTGCGGCGGCGGCCGCGCCGGGGCAGGACAACGGCCCGAAGGCCAACACCGGTCCCAACGAGCTGGGGCGGATCCTGGTGCTGGAATACCACCGCATCGGGCCCAAGGAGGGCGAGTGGTACCGCAGCGAGGAGCACTTCCGCAACGACCTGAAGATGCTCTACGACCGCGGCTTCCGGCCCGTCACCATGCGCGACGTGGCCAGCGGGAACATCAACCTCCCGGCGGGGACCTCGCCGGTGGTGTTCGTGTTCGACGACTCGTCGCAGGGGCAGTTCTACTACCAGCCCGACGGCTCCATCGACCCGCACACCATGGTGGGGATGTGGGAGGCGTTCAAGCGCCAGAACCCCGCCTGGAGCGGCGGCGGCACCTGGTGCGTGCTCCCGGGCGCCGTCTACCCGAGCAACTTCTGGGGCGAGAAGAAGAGCAACGAGATCGCGCGCGAGCAGCGGGAAGCGACGATCAAGAAGAAGGTGGACTTCCTGCTGCAGAACGGCCACGAGATCTGCAACCACACCATGTGGCACGCGCAGCTCTCCAAGTACCCGGACGCGTTCGTGCAGGAGCAGATCGGCAGCGGGCAGGATTCCATCGCCCACTACCTGCCGGCGGACTACAGGATCACGACGTTCGCGCTGCCGCTGGGGCTGTGGCCCCGGAACCGGCCGCTGGCCTGGCACGGCACCTACCGCGGCGGCAAGTCGTACGACTACCAGGTAGTGCTGGAGGTGTCGGGTGGCGCCAACGTGTCGCCGTTCGACCGCTCGTGGGACCCGCACTCGGTGGACCGCTTCATCGCGGCCCCGAACGCGCTGGAGAACCAGCTGAAGCGGTGGGACGCGAACCCCGCCGAGCGCTACGTCTCCGACGGCGACCCGAACACGGTCAGCTACCCGCAGCGCGAGGCCTCGAAGGCCGGCAACCTGCGCGGCAAGCAGGGGAAGGTGGTGCCGGATTCGGGACCGCCGGCGGGTGGGGCACCGGGCGCGGCTCCAGCGGGGGCGGCTCCGGCGCCAGCAGGGACGAAGTCATAGGACAAGTGCCAAGTCCCAAGTGCCAAGTCGGGTGAAATAGCGCGGGGCGGCCGATCATCGGCCGCCCCGCTCTGTCCTGGCACCAGATCGATACACACCTGGATGCCGGAAAGCAGTCCCGCAGGGACTTCGTGCCGTTGTTGCCCCCGAATTCCATTCGGGGAGAGCAGGAAAGCGAGAGATCGGCGGCAACCCGCGCCATCCCTGCCGCCTCGCTGTGACACGCGGCGTCCCTGCGCGTAGACAAGGCGCGGCCGGGCGCGTGCTTGCGCGCGGTCGTGCGGCGGGGCTACGCTGTTGCCGCGCATCCACTTGCGGATGCTGGAGCGCGGCCGGAGCGATGCTTGCCTTCAGCGCGGCGCGGCTGCCGCGGCTTGCGCGGCGCATCGGACGCGGCGCCCGACGGCGCCGGACCCAACCCCGAAAACCAGGAAAGCCCAAGGCCATGAAGAAAGCCATCGTGGGTCTGTTCGCGGTTGCGGCGCTGGCCGCCGGCACCGGCCGCGCCGCCGCGCAGGGAACGCTGCCGATCTCGCTCGAGGCGCGCATCGACGCCGGCATCCCCACCGGCGACCTGGGCGACGCCACCGAGGTGGGGCTGGGGTGGGGCGTGCAGGCGGCCTTCGACCTGACGCCCAACTTCGCCATCTACGGCGGCTATTCGCAGTTCAGCTTCGACGTGAAGGACACCGACGGCGTGAACGTGAAGGACGACGGTTTCGACCTGGGCGGCCGCGTGCTGCTGGGCACTGGCGCCGGCGTGTGGACCCCGTTCGCGCAGTTCGGCGTGCTCTTCCACGACGACACCGGCTTCGAGGTCGGCCTGGGCGCCGACTATCCGGTGGGCACCGGCGTCTCGCTCACCCCGCTCGCGCGCTTCCGCAAGGTGGGCGACGCGCAGTACTTCGGCGTCGGCGTGGGGCTGTCGCTGCGGCCGTAGCCCGCGCTTCGCGTCGGAGTACGAGAGTACGGAAGTACGAAGCGCGAGCAGCGCCCGAGGGAAGATCAACCGCGCGGGCGGCCGATTCGGCCGCCCGCGCTGCTTCGGTGATGTCGAGCGCGCCGGCATCATCCACCGCCCGGATGCTTCGGCCGCAGTCCCGCAGGGACTTTGTGCAGTTGTTGCCCGCCAATTCCATTGGCGGGAGGCAGGAAGGGCAGGGGATAGCGGAGGCGGAGGCGCCCCGATGTCGTCCCCGCACTGGCACGCGCCGCATCTCCGCCGTAGTCTCATCTGCCCGCGAAACGGATGGGACGCCGCCCCACACGGAATCCCCATCGTACTTCCGTACTTCCGTACTCCCGTACTTTCGTACTCCCAAGTGATCGTCGACGGCGGATTCTCCCCGCACATCGAGTTCAGCCGCGAGGAATGGGCGCGGCTGCGCGGCAACACGCCGCTCACGCTGTCGCACGACGACCTGGACGCGCTGCACAGCGCCGACGAGCACGTGAGCATGGACGAGGTGATGGAGGTCTATCTCCCCCTCTCGCGCCTGCTGAACCTGTACGTGGCCGCCACGCACCAGCTCTTCCGCGTCACCGACACCTTCCTGGGCAGCCCCGCGGCCAAGGTGCCGTACGTGATCGCCATCGCCGGCTCCGTGGCGGGGGGGAAGAGCACCACGTCGCGCATCCTGCAGGCGCTGCTGGCCCGCTGGCCGGACCACCCCAAGGTCGACCTGGTGACCACCGACGGCTTCCTCTTTCCCAACGCGGTGCTGGAGGAGCGCGGGATCATGCACCGCAAGGGCTTCCCCGAGAGCTACGACCTGCGGCGGCTGGTGGGGTTCCTGGCCGAGCTGAAGTCCGGCGCCGACGAGGTGCGCGCGCCGGTCTACTCGCACCTCGTCTACGACATCATCCCCGGCGAGGAGATGGTGGTGCGCCGCCCCGACATCCTGATCCTGGAGGGGCTGAACGTGCTGCAGAGCGGGGCGGGCACGGGCGACCGGCCGCCGCGCGTGTTCGTCTCCGACTTCTTCGACTTCTCCATCTACATCGACGCCAGCGAGGCGGACCTGGAAACGTGGTACCTGCAGCGCTTCGAGCGCCTGCGCGAGACCGCGTTCCGCGACCCGAGCTCCTTCTTCCACCAGTACGCGGTGGGGATGAGCGAGCCCGAGGCGATGGAGTTCGGCCACCAGGTGTGGGCCACCATCAACGCCGTGAACCTGCGCGAGAACATCGAGCCCACGCGGGAGCGCGCGCGGCTGATCCTGGAGAAGGGGAAGGATCACCGCATCGAGCGGGTGTGGCTGCGGAAGCTGTAGACGAAGTGCGGAAGTGCGGGAGTGCGGGAGTGCGGGAGTGCGGGAGTGCGGGAGTGCGGGGCGATGATGGTGGGCCGCGTGGCATTAGAGATGGGCGGGCTTTGGTGCTCGCCGCGGGCCCTCTCCCCGCGCCTTAGAGCGCTCGCCCTCTCCCGTTCCGGGCGAGGGGGGCGGGGCAGCGGCGGTGCGGCCTGCGAAACTCCGCTCACGCGAATGGTTTCGGTGTGCCGGGGGCCAGCCGGGCGGGCAAGATGCATTCGTCCTGGCACTGATGCTGGAAGGCTACCTCTCCCGGTACGGGAGAGGTGGACGGCCTAAGCCGGCCGGAGAGGGCGCGATGGCGAGGCGGCGCACGATCGCCTGAAAGCAAACGACCCAACGGTCTTGAAGCGAGATGGGGATGATGACGATTCCCCGATCGCGCGCACGACGGAGATCTTTCGATGGCGATGAACCCCAACGCATTCCTCCAATCCCTCGGCATCCGGCACCCGATCGTGCTGGCGCCGATGGGCGGCGGGCCGAGCACGCCCGAGCTGGTGGCTGCCGTCTCCAACGCGGGCGGGCTGGGGATTCTCGGGACGGCGTACATGGCGCCCGGGCAGATCGCCGACGCCATCCGCCGCATCCGCGCGCTCACGGACCGCCCGTTCGGCGTGAACCTGTTCGCCGGCGCGTGGGCGCAGCCGGCCGGCGTGGATGCCGCGCCGATGCTGGCGATGCTGGGCGAGGCGCACGCGCGGCTCGGCATCGACCCGCCGGTGCTGCCGGAGGTGCCGCCCGACCCGTTCCCTGCGCAGATGGAGGCGGTGCTGGAGGCGCGGCCGCCCGTCTTCACCTTCACCTTCGGCATCCCCGCGCCCGAGGTGATGGCGCGGGTGCGCGAGGCGGGGATGCGGAGCTGGGGGACGGCGACCACGCTTGCGGAAGCGCGCCTCCTCGCCGAGGCCGGCGCCGACGCGGTGATCGCGCAGGGCGCCGAGGCCGGGGCGCACCGCGGCACCTTCGCCGCGCCGTTCGAGGCGGCGATGGTGCCCACGCTGGAGCTGGTCGCGGGGATCGCGCGCGAGGTGCGCATCCCCATCGTTGCGGCGGGCGGGGTGATGGACGGGCGCGACGTGGCCGCGGCGCTGGCGGCGGGCGCATCCGCGGCGGCGCTGGGGACGGCGTTCCTCGTCACCCCCGAATCCGCCGCGTCGGAGGCGTACCGGCGCGCGCTGCTGGATGCGCGCGACGACACCACCGTCATCACCCGCGCCTTCTCCGGCCGCCCCGCGCGGGGACTGCGCAACGAGTGGATCGATCGCGTCGCCGCGAACGAGGGCGCCATCCTCCCGTATCCGCTGCAGAACGCGCTCACCCGCCCGATGCGCACCGCCGCGGGCCAGAAAGGCGAGCCCGGCTTCCTCTCCCTCTGGGCCGGAACCGGCGTCCCCCGCGCCCGCCCCATGCCCGCCGCGGATCTGGTGCGCACGCTCGTCGCGGAGATGGAGGACGCGAACGGCAGCTGAGATCGCACCGATGAAGTCCGCGAAGGCGGACTGCGTGCCGTTGTAGCCGCGAGTTCACTCGCATTTTTCGCCGACTATCCCGATCTTCCCGATCAATCCCGATCAATCCCGATCAATCCCGATCACCGATCTATCCTATTCTTTGCCCATCTCCCTGACCCCCGACGCCGCACGCGCGCTGATGCTGGCCGCGATGGGCCTCGACCGCCGGCCGCGCCGCCGCGCGACGAAGGCCGACGTGCTGGCGTGCATCCGCGGCATGGGCGCGCTGCAGATCGACACCATCAGCGTGGTCAACCGCAGCCCGTACTTCGTGCTGTGGTCGCGGCTCGGCGCGTACGAGCCGCGCTGGCTGGACGAGCTGCTGGCCGGGGGCGCGCTCTTCGAGTACTGGGCCCACGAGGCGTGCTTTCTTCCCATCGAGGACTACCCGCTCTTCCGCAACCGCATGCTGGACCGCGGGTGGATGAAGTGGCGCTTCAGCCACGCGGTGATGGAGAAGCACCCCGACCAGGTGGCGCGCGTGCTGGAGACGATCCGCGAGCACGGCCCGGTGCGCTCCGCGGAGCTGGGCGCGCCGAAGTCCGGCAGCGGCTCGTGGTGGGGATGGAAGCCGGAGAAGCGCATCCTGGAGTCGCTCTTCACCGCGGGCGAGCTGATGATCGCGCGGCGCGAGGGGTTCCAGCGCGTGTACGACCTGCGCGAGCGCGTCCTCCCCGGCTGGAGCGACGCCGCGCTCCCCTCGCGCGAGGACGGCCACCGCGCGCTGGCGCTGAAGGCCGTACGGGCGATGGGGATCGCGAAGGCGAAGTGGGTGGCCGACTGGTACCGGATGGCGAAGAAGGACACGCCGCGCATCGTCCGCGAGCTGGCGGCGGAGGGGGCGCTGCTGGAGGTGGCGGTGGATGGCTGGAAGGAGCCCGGCTACGTGCACCCCGGGCACCGCGCGCTCGCCGAATCCGCCGCGGCGGGGAAGATCCGGCCGGTGCTGACGACGCTGCTGTCGCCCTTCGACCCGCTGGTGTGGGACCGCGCGCGCGGCAGCGAGCTGTTCGGCTTCGACTACCGGCTGGAGTGCTACACCCCCGCCCCCAAGCGCGTCTACGGCTACTTCACCCTCCCCATCCTCCGCCGCGGCGCCCTGATCGGCCGCGTGGACGCCAAGGCGCACCGCAGCGAGGGCGTGTTCGAGCTGAAGACGGTCCACCTCGAGCCCGGCGTCCGCATCACCCAGGGGCTGGTGGACGACGTCGCCCGCGCGGTGCGCGAGTGCGCGGCGTGGCACCGCACCCCGTGCCTCGCCGTCCGCCGCAGCAACCCGCCGGAGCTCGCCGCAAAGCTCTCCGCCGCGATGGAGATGGAGTAGCCGCGCAACTTCGCCCGCGCGCCCGCGTATCAGCACGTGAGACCGGCGCGCGGCGAACGGCTGCGCACTCTCGCACTCTCGCACTTTCGCACTCCCATGCCGCTGACTTCGTCGGAGAAGAAGGACTACATCCTCCGCATGATCGAGGAGATCCGGCACATGCTGGCCGGGATGATGGGCCGCATGCGCGAGGGCGGCTCGCCCGACGAGATCCTGGCACGGGCGCGAGAGGGCGTCGGCAAGCTGCTGGGCCCGCTCGCCTCGGTCGCCCCGCGCATGGATTCGGTGACCGCGGGGCAGATGGTGGGCGAGCCCGACGTCCTGGGCGCCTGGGCCGAGGTCACCGCCGCCGAGGCGGACGTGCACCGCGCGCGGGGCGACGACCCCGGCGCGAACGCCGCCGCCCGCCGCGCGCTGGAGCTGGCCGTCGAGGCGCACCTGCGCACCCCCGCCGACCGCGCCGACTTCCTCGCGCTGGTCGCGCGCCTGCGCCCGCAGGTGGACGCCGCCGCGCTCGTTACGCGCCACCGCGACGCTCTCGGCGCCATCCCCGTGGACTGACCGAGCCGGGCGGGCAGGATAGAGTCATTGCAGCGCAAGAGTTGCCGAGCTACCTCTCCCGGTACGGGAGAGCTGGACGGCCTAGGCCGGCCGGAGAGGGCGCGATGCCGGAGGCGCGCACGACCTTCCGAACGCCCTCTCGACGCATTCTCCGATTGATCCCATCTCCCCGCACTTTGTCATCCCGCGCGGCCGCCGTGTCAACTCATCGGCGCGCCGCGCGTTCTTTCACGAACCCGAAACCGGCCCACGCTTTCCCGATCCGTCTCATGAAAACGCGCATCATCGCCGCCGTATTCGCCCTCGCCGCGCTGGCGGGGTGTGACCACAACCCGTTCGCCGCCCCCGAGGGGCTGGTGGGCACGTGGCAGAGCGACACCTGGACCGCGACCTTCCCCATCCCCTCCGGCGCCACGCCGGGCACCATGCGAGAATTCTGGTCGCTGGCGCCCGCGGGCACGTACAGCCGCCACACCGAGTTCTGGACCGCCGCGGGCGCGGCGTACACCACGTACGTGGAGACGGGGACGTGGGGCACGGAGGGCGACGAGCTGGTGCTGACGGCGCTGATGGCCGCCGAGAACCCGCAGCCGCTCAGCGCCCAGCCGCTCGAGCCCCGGCTCATCAAGCCGCGGGTGATGCGGAGCGTGTACGCCGTCGCCGGCACCGAGCTCACCCTCTCGCCACCCTGCTCCGGCTACGCGATCTGCGACGGCCCCTCGCGGGTGCTGCACCGGGTCCTCGAGAACTGACCGGCGCGGCGAGTGCGCGGCGCGGGGGTGATGCGTTAGCTTTGCGCATCACCCCCGCACTCGTTGGGAGCCCCATGCGCCGCATCTCCATCCCCCTGATCACCGCCGCCGTGCTGGTCGCCGCCTGCCGAGCCGCGGGCGGCGCCGCCGAGCCTCGCCCGTCCGGCGCGCCGCTGCAGGCCGTCGTCTCGCTCACCGCGGACTGGGATTCCACCGGCGCCGTGCTCCAGCGCTACGAGCGCGCGAGCGCCCGCGCCCCCTGGCGCGCGGTGGGCTCGCCCTGGGCGGCGACGGTCGGGCGGACGGGGCTGGCGTGGGGGCGCGGCCTGGCCGCATCGCACGGCGCCGGCCCGGAGAAGCGCGAGGGAGATGGAAAGGCGCCGGCCGGCATCTTCCGCCTGGGCCCGGCGTTCGGCTACGCGCCGGCGGACTCGGTGGCGTGGATCCACCTGCCGTACGTGCACAGCCTGCCCAGCGTGAAGTGCGTGGACGATGCGACCTCGCGCTTCTACAACCGCGGTCTGGTGAACCAGGACACCGTGGCCGCGCCCGACTGGGACAGCCACGAGGAGATGCGCCTCGCCAGCGGCGTATACCGGCTGGGGATCTGGGTTTCGCACAACGACGCGCCGCCGGTGCCGGGCGGCGGGTCGTGCATCTTCATGCACGTGTGGCAGGCGCCCGGCGTCCCCACGGTCGGCTGCACCGCGATGGACGGCGGGGAGATCGAGGTACTGCTGCGGTGGCTGGACCCGCGCGCCCGCCCCGTGCTGGTGCAGGCCCCGCGCGCCGCCTACCCCGCGCTCGCCGCGGCGCTGGGTCTCCCGGCGTCGTCGTAGCCGGCCGATCGCTGCACCGGGAACCACGATTCGCCGCGCCAGAGGCGGCTGAAGCCGCGGCAACGACGAAGGAGAGCCTCGCGAACCGCGCGAGGCTTCAACGGCATCGGGTCGCGGGGCACATCCGGAATCTCGCGCGGCCTTCCGCACTTGCGCCCGCCGCAGCGCGGTGGCAGCATCCTGCCGATCCCGATCGATGGGCCCCCAGGATATGCGCAGGAATGGCCGTCCCCGACTTTCCGACCGATCATCCCCATCCGCCGCGCGAGCCGGTGCAGGTGCGCACGGCGGTGCTGCTGGCGCTGTTCTTCGGCCCGCTGGGGCTGATGTACACCAGCATCGGCGCCGGACTCTTCATGCTCTTCCTGATGGTCGTGCTCGGCCTGTTCACGGTGGGGATGGGGATCCTTCCCGTGTGGGGACTCTGCGTCGCCTGGGCCTACCTGGCCGCCACCCACGCCCGCGACCACCACGCCCCGCCGGGCGACGGAGACGCGGGCTGATCCGAACTCCGCGGCGAATGCCGAAGGGCCCCGGGCGATGAACTCGCCCGGGGCCCTTCGCCGTCATCGGCCGGCCGCGTCTCAGTGGACGTGGTCGGTGTCGCTGGTGCGGATGGTGACCCACCCGTTGTAGGTCATGTCCTCGCGGTACACGTCGGCGTCCACGAAGGTGTCGCCGTAGTAGTCGGTGCGCGAGCTGTTGGGGCGGTACACGATGTTGCCCAGGAAGTCGTCGTCGCTCTGGAACATCGCGCCGGTCAGGTTGCGCAGCGCGTTGGCCGTGGCCGGGTTGATCAGGATGTGCCCGGTGGCCACCTGCAGCAGCAGCGTGGTGGCGCGCTGCGCGGCACGCAGGTTGTCGTACAGCTGGTTCAGCGTCGAGCGGCCGCTGTACACGATGTCGCAGGCGGTGTCGTCGTCCTCCCACATCTGGATCGACCACGGCGCCGAGTACACCGAGAAGTACGCCGAAACCTCGGCCTTGGTCAGGAGCTGGCCCTGCACGCTCCACGACGAGTGCGTCCAGTCGTTGGCGTTCTGGTCGAAGTACTTGGCGCCCGAGCCGTTCTGGCCCGCGCAGGCGATCTTCTCGCCCTGGCTGTCGGCGTACAGCGTGGGCCCGATCACGAACACCTCCACCTCGGCGTCGCCGCGCGGCCACGACTCGCGCAGGTCGCTCATGTGCGTGGCGTCCATGTACACGCCGGCCGGGTAGCTCGGCGCGCTGATGCCGCCGCCGCCGCCACCGCCGTCGGTGGGGCACTCCGTGATGGCCGTGGTGGGATCGCAGTCGCCCGGCGCGATCATGGCGCGGGGGCCTTCGATCTCCGAGCCGTCGGAGAAGCGCGAGCGCGAGCGGATGTTCTTCTCGCCCGGGCGGGCCAGGGTGCCCAGCGAGCGGCCGCCCTGGTCGTCGGCGTTCGAGAACTGCGCCGGCATCGGCTGCGTGAACGCGTTCTCCTGCGTCACCAGCACCAGCACGGGGGTGGCCGGGGGCGTGTCGTTGTTCAGCGTCACGGGCGAGCCGCTCAGGTCGAAGCCCACCGGCGCCGCGTCCTTCACGATCTGCGAGGCCACGATCAGCTCCGGGCCGCCGGTCCAGGCGGCGCGGTGCTCGGGCACCGGCATGTAGAACTCCAGCGGGCGGATCGTCCCGACCATCTGCAGCACCGCGGCGCGCGGGTCGGTGGCACCGGCACCGGGAGCGCGCGTGGCCTTCTCGCCCGCGAGCTTGTCCAGCAGCAGCGCGCCGCCGCCCTGGCCGCGCAGGTAGGAGCGGAGCTCCAGCTTGTGCTCGCGGCTGTAGCGCGAGGAGCGCAGATCCGCGAACACGCGCTGCCGCAGCTCGGGGTCGCGCAGCGCCACCGCCACCATGCGGGTCAGCTCGGTGGCCGCTTCCTGCTCGGGCGAGATGGCGGGCGCGGGGGCCGTGGTGGGCGCGAGCGGGGTGTCGGCCTGGTCGGCGCAGGCCGCCGCGAGGGCGCAGGCGGCCAGCACGGCCGCGGTCCGCGCGGGGCGCGGGAACTTCCACTTCGACATCTGGGGGGCGTCCTTCCGGTGGGTGGAGAAGGGGACGATCGCCTCGCGCTGGATGGGACGCGAAGGCGTAAAACAATCCGCCTCAGGCGTGCGGGTGAGGTCGCACAGAGCGCCTAAGTCGTTGGGCAGCAATCGGATGAGCCGCGCTCAACGTTTCCGAAGCTATAAACAAATGTCTGGTATTACAAGGGGAAGAATGGATTAATATCTGGCCGTTCAGGCGCGTCCAGTCACCGCGCTCCCATCGCTGCGCCTGTGGCCCGCCAGCGTGCCGGCACCCACGAACGGGCGGGAATCATCCCCCCGAAAAGGAAAGTGCGCCGGACCCGAGGGCCCGGCGCACTCCCGCACTTCCGCACTTCCGCACTAACGCACTTCCGCACTTCGTGCGGTCAGACGCAGCAGGGCTGGCACACGCTGAGGTCCTCCGTGCCGCCGCAGAACCGGGTCCGCGGGAAGGCGGCGCACTCGCTCTCGGCCGAGGCGGGAAGGATGCCGCAGGTGCCGCCGCAACTGGCGGTGCACACGTCGCTGCACACGTCGTGGCCGCGCACGGTGCCCTTCAGCGCCCGCTCGTTCGCGATCTCGAAGCTCTCGACCGCGAGCTGCTCCAGGTTCAGGCTCATCTTCTTCATCGTTCTCTATTCCTTCCGCGAATCCGGTTCAGATGGGACGGGATGCGTCAGACGCAGCAGGGCTGCGATCCGCAGATGTCCATGGTGTCGCCGCAGAACTTGGTCTGCGGCAGGGCGTTGCACTCGGACTGCACCGAGTCCAGCGGCGCGCCGCAGGTGCCTTCCGCGCTGTAGGTGCACAGGTCGCTGCACACGTCGTGGCCGCGCACGGTGCCCCTTCTCGCGCGGTCGCTGTCGGTCTCGAAGCTTTCCACGGCGAGCTGCTCCAGGTTCAGCCGCATCTTCTTCATCGCTGTCTCTCCTTGAAAGTCGATTCGGGGATCGATCGGGCGCGGCCCGGTGATGGGTCCGCTCCGGAGCGCGGGCCGCGCGGGCGCTCCGGAGCGGTGTGGGTGGATCGGAAGGGTCAGGCGCAGCAGTTTCCGCTGCACAGCGGCGTGGCGGCGAAGTCGCCGTCCTTCTCGGCCAGGCTGTCCGGCGCGATCCCGCAGGTGCCGGGCGGGCAGCTGAACGTCTGGCAGCCGCTGTTGGCGCGCACGGTCCCGCGGCGGTCTTCGGGAACGAAGGTTTCGAAGCTCTCCACCTTCAGTCCGGCCAGGTCCAGCGTAAGCTTCTTCATCGTCTACTCCTCGTTCGGGTTGCGCCTCGTCAGACGCAGCAGGCCGGGGTGCAGTTCGGGGCGAACGTCCCCGCGTAGTCGCCGTTCTTCTCGATGTCGCTGAGGGGCTGGGCGCCGCAGGTGCCGGGCGGGCAGCTGTAGGTCACGCACCCGCTGTTCGCGCGCACCGTTCCGCGGCGGTCCTCGGGAACGAAGGTCTCGAAGCTCTCCACCGTCAGCGCGGCCAGGTCCAGCGCCAGCTTCTTCATGGCGTCCTCCACGTGGGATCGGGGACCGCGCCTCAGTAGCAGCAGGCGGGGGTGCAGTTCGGGGCGAAGGTCCCGGCGTAGTCGCCCTTCTTCTCGATCTCGCTGGCGGGCGGGGCGCCGCACGTGCCCGGCGGGCAGCTGTAGGTGATGCAGCCGCTGTTGGCGCGCACGGTCCCGCGGCGGTCCTCGGGGACGAAGGTCTCGAAGCTCTCCACCTTCAGCCCGCCGATGTCCAGCGTAAGCTTCTTCATGGAACCCTCCTCATCAGACGCAGCAGGCCGGGGTGCGCAGCCCGTTGAAGATCAGCGCGTAGTCGCCGTTCTTCTCCAGGTCGCTCGCGGGGATGTTGCCGCAGGTTCCCCCGCAGCTGGCGGTCACGCACGCGACGTTGGCGTGCACCGTCCCGCGCTTCTCCTCCGGAACGAAGGTCTCGAAGCTCTCCACCTTCAGCTCCGCCATGTCCAGGTTCAGCTTCTTCATCGCGCCCTCCTTGGGGGATGGGGAACCGCGGCGGATCACCCGGTGGTGTCGCCGCACAGGTCGGGATAGGTGCAGTCGCGCTCGAAGGTGCGCATCGTCGTCGGCAGCGTCGCGGCGGCCTCGGGATCGGCGGTGGCGAACGACTCCACGGCCAGCTCGTCCAGCTCCAGTCTCGTCGGTCTCATGGGCGATCCTCCCGGCTCAGGCGACGGCGACCGTGCCGCCGATCGGGCACAGGTCGGGCGTGGTGCACCCCGGCTCGTACGTCTTCATCGGCGCGACGGCGACGGTTCCGTTGGGGCAGAGGTCGGGGGTGGTGCAGCCCGGCTCGTACGTCTTCATCGTCCCCACCGCCGGGTCGGACGACGTGGTCGGGAACGATTGGACCTGCAGGTCGCCCGGATTCAACAGAAACGAATCCATCGGTCCTCCTTGCCGGGTTGAGGTGATCGCGAGACGGACGAAAACGCCCCCGGACGCGGGGTGCGCCGGGGGCGGAGGCGTGCGGCGGTCAGACGCAGCAGTGCGGGATGCTGGCCACGTAGCCGTAACAGATCTCGGTGTCGGGCGGCGGCGAGAAGCCGCAGGTCCGGGCGCAGCTGGGGTAGTCCGGGTCGGTGTATCCGTGGGCGCGCACCGTCCCGCGGGCGCCGCCGGTGTCCGCGGTGCGGAAGCTCTCCACTCGCAGGTCGCCCGGATCCAGCAGCAGCTTCTTCTTCATGTTCGTCTCCATCCACTTCACCCCGCGGCGGATTAGGCGCGACGGAGTGAGCAGTCCCGGCGACGGCTGTGCGCGTCGTGCGCTTACCGTCAGGTGTTTCCGAGCGCTGCAATCGAATTGCAGACCAACATCTAAATTCGACTGAAAACGGAAGAAGTCAAGACACTCGCCTGCGATTCTCATCCTGCTACGGAACGAGGATCAGCAAAGCCGGTTCCTTCGAGGGCAACGATGCTTCTCTACCCGCCCGGATACAGCCCATCGAGGTCCGCGAAGGCGGACTTCGGGCCGTTGTTGCCGCGAATTCATTCGCCCTTCCGCACCTGAGACTCACCACAACGCCCTTGCGCCGAGTTAATCAACCGATTAATCAATTCCATCATGGAAACCGAGGCGGCCACACGCGACCTGATCCTCGACGCGGCGGAAGAGCTGTTCGCGCGGCAGGGGTTCGATTCCACCACGATCAAGCAGATCGGCGCGCGGGCGGACGCCAACCCCGCGCTCATCTACTACTACTTCGGCAGCAAGGACACGCTCTACCGCGCCGTCCTCAGCCGCCTGTTCGAGTGGCTCCTCGGCGCGGCCGCGCGGCGCATGGAGCCCGGCCTTCCGCCGGACGAGGCGGTCCGGACGCTCATCGATTTCCAGTCCGGGCGCCTGCGCGAGCGGCCCACGCTCCCGCGCATCCTCGCGCGCGAGATGATCGACCCGCACGCCGAGCACGCCGCCGAGCACATCGGCCAGCTCGCCGGCGGCGTCTTCCGCGTCGTCTGCCAGCTCATCGAGCAGGGGCAGAAGAGCGGGCTCTTCCGCCCCGACCTGGACCCGCGCTTCTGCGCCATCAGCGCCGTCTCGCTCGTCCCCTACACCCACATCGTGCGCCCGGCCATGGGCGTGCTGCTGGACCGCGGCCCCGGTGCCGCCACCGACGACGACCTTGCCGCCTACGCCCGCCACGCCGCCGCGTTCGTCCTCTCGGCGCTCGAGGCGAGGCGGGGTGGAGCAGAAGATACGGAGGAAGGATGAGACGGATCGCGCTCGTGCTCCTGCTGGCCGCATGCGGGCGCGGCGCGGATGCCGACATGGCCACGGGAACGCTGGAGATGACGGAGACGGATGCCGCGCCGCTGCAGCCCGCGCGCGTCGTCCGCATGAACGTGCGCGAGGGCGACACCGTGCGCGCGGGCGACACCCTGGCCGTGCTGACGCAGACGGTCGCGGTCGGCGACGTGGGCGTGCGCGAGGCCACGGTGCAGCAGGCGCAGGCGCGGCTGAACGAGCTGCAGGCCGGCTCCCGCCCCGAGGACGTGGCCCGCGCGGGCGCCGACCTCGCCGCCGCGCAGGCCGAGGCCGACCGCGCCGCCCGCGACGTGGAGCGGCTGCGTCCGCTGGCCGCGCACGGCACCGTCAGCCGCCAGCAGTTCGACGCCGCGCAGACCGCCGCGCGCGTGGCCGCCCGCCGCCGCGACGCCGCGCGCGAGGTGGCCGCCGCCGTGCGGAGCGGTCCCCGCCGCGAGGAGGTCGAGGCCGCGCGCGCCCAGGTTTCCGGCGCGCAGGCGGCGCTCCGCACCTCACAGTCGACCGCGAGCGACCTGACGCTGACCGCGCCCGTCTCCGGCGTGGTCGTCGGCCGCTACGCAGAGCCGGGCGAGGTGATCGCCGCCGGCCAGCCCGTCGTCACCCTGGGCGACGCGGCGCACCCGTACACCCGCGTCTACGTCGGCGAGCGCGTGCTCCCGCGGCTGCGCGTGGGCGACCCGGTCGACGCGCGGCTCGACGGCTTCCCCGAGCGTGTCTTCCGCGGGCGCATCACCGCCGTGAACAGCAAGGCCGAGTTCACCCCGCGCGTGGCGCTGACCGAGCGCGAGCGCGCCGACCTCCTCTTCGGCGTCCGCGTCGACTTCCTCGCGGGCCAGCCGATGCTGAAGGCCGGGCTCCCCATCACCGTCACCTTCCCCCGCGCCGCCGCGCGATGACGGACCCCGGCGCGCGCGACCCGTCCGCCGCCCCCGCGGTCGTCACCGACGGCCTGCGCAAGGCGTTCGGCCCGCTCGTGGCCGTCGAGGGACTCACGATGAGCATCGCCGCGGGCGAGGTGTTCGGCCTGCTGGGCCCCAACGGCTCGGGAAAAACGACGACCATCCGCATGCTCTGCGGCCTGATGGCCCCCAGCGGCGGCAAGGCCACGGTGGTCGGGTTCGACGTCGCCACGCAGTCGGAGATGGTGCGCCGCAACATCGGCTACATGTCGCAGAAGTTCGGGCTGTACGACGACCTGACGGTGCTGGAGAACATCCGCTTCTACGCCTCCGTCTACGGGCTGGCCGGCCGCGAGCGGCGCGAGCGGATGGACGAACTGGTCGACGAGCTGGGCCTGGCGCAGCGCGCGGGCCAGCTCGCCGGCACCCTCAGCGGCGGGTGGAAGCAGCGGCTGGCGCTGGCGTGCTCCACCGCCCATCGCCCGAAGATGCTGTTCCTCGACGAGCCCACGGCCGGCGTGGACCCCGCCGCGCGCCGCACCTTCTGGCAGCTCATCTACGATCTCGCGCGGCGCGGCACCACCATCCTGGTCACCACGCACTACATGGACGAGGCCGAGCGCTGCCAGCGCATCGCCTTCCTCTCGCGCGGCCACCTGATCGCCGTCGGCACCACCGCCGAGATCACCGCGCAGTTCGGCCAGCCCACCATCGAGGACGTCTTCATCGAGCTCCAGCGCCGCGACGAGGGAGCGATCGTATGAGGGGTGAGCTGTTGGAACCGCAGGCTTTGGGCGTGTTTGGCGCCGAGGCGCCAAAACGGGCTGCGCGCGCGGTAGGCAACGATACGACTGTTGCCAACCGCGCCGGGCCCCCGCCGCGCATGCATCCGGTCGATTCCGCGGCCTCGGCGCGGCGCGGCGGTGTCCCGGCCCTCCGGGCGCGCATCCCTCACGCAGCGGCCATGGCGATCGGCGGCCGCCGCGATGCTTCTCCCCCCGCCCCGATGCCGCGGCCGCAGTCCCGCAGGGATTTCGTGCAGTTGTTGCCCGCCAATTCCATTGGCGGTGAAGATGCCTGCCGGAGCGCCCCGGGCGCCGGACGACGCGCTGAGTTCCGCACTATCGCACTTTCGCACTCTCGCACTTTCGCACTTCCGTTCGCGGAGCGAGCCCCATGAGCCTCCGCGAGCAGATCCGCCACTGGCGCCTCTGGCCCATGCTCTGGAAGGAGTTCGTCCAGATGCGCCGCGACCGGCTCACGCTGGGGATCATGGTCATGATCCCCGCCATCCAGCTGGTCATCTTCGGCTTCGCCATCCGCACCGACGTCCGCCACCTCCCCACCGTCGTCCTCGACGAGAGCGGCACCACCGAGAGCCGCCGCCTGGTCGACGTCATGCGCAACACCGGCAACTTCGACGTCGTCGCCTACGTGCAGAGCCGCGCCGAGGTGAAGCGGATGATCGACCGGGGCAGCGCCCGCGCCGCCGTCGTCATCCCCCCGGACTTCCAGCGCGGCCTCAAGCGCGGCCGCGGCGCCACCGCGCAGGTCATCGTCGACGCGGCCGACCCCATGGCGTCGCAGAGCGCCATGTCCGGCGCCATGCTCGCCGGCCAGGCCAGCGCCGCCGAGCTCACCGGCCGCCGCGCGGCGGCCATCCCGCTGCTGGACGTGCGCGTGCGGCCGTGGTACAACCCCGCGCTCCGCAGCGAGGTGTACATCGTCCCCGGGCTGGTGGGCGTGCTCCTGTCGATGACCATGATCCTCATCACCTCGCTCGCCATCACCCGCGAGCGCGAGCGCGGCACGCTGGAGCAGCTCATCGTCACCCCCATCGGCAAGACCAGCATGATGCTGGGGAAGATCCTCCCCTTCGTGCTCGTGGGGTACGTGCAGATGACGGTGATCCTCCTGCTCGGATGGGTCCTCTTCGGCGTCCCCGTGCGCGGGAATCTCCCCGGGCTCTACGCCATCAGCCTGCTCTTCGTGCTCGCCAACCTGGGGCTCGGACTCTTCGTCTCCACCGTCGCGCGCACCCAGGCCCAGGCGATGCAGCTCTCCTTCATGCTGCTGATGCCCAACATCCTCCTTTCCGGCTTCATGTTTCCCCGTGAGGCCATGCCCAGGGCGATGCAGTGGATCAGCACCGCGCTCCCGCTCACGCACTACCTGCGCGTCCTCCGCGGCATCCTCCTGAAGGGCGTCGGCGTCGGCGACCTGTGGCAGGAAGCCGCGATCCTCGCCGTGATGGCGATCGTTATCCTGATGCTCAGCGTTGCCCGCTTCTCCAAGACGATCGAGTAGCAGGCCGGTCCGTGCGAAGGCGTGAATCGTGCGGCGCGCGGAGACTCGCGGGATCTTCACTCACGCCAGGAGGGAGCCGATGCGCACGAGATCGCTGATCCGCCGGGGAGCGTTCGCCGCCGTGGTGGCGGCGTCGCTGGGGTTCGGGGCCGCGCAGGCCACCGCCACGCCCGCGAAGTCGGACGCCGGGTTCCGCGGGTGCTCGCAGAACGCCTGCGACATGAAGTGCGCGAAGACCGGCCAGACCGGCTTCTGCGACGGCCGCGGCTGCCGCTGCCTCTGACGCCGCAGGCGACCGGGAAGGGAGATACGGAAAAGAATGAGGCGCGCGGCCCGGAACCCGGACCGCGCGCCCGCTTGCTGCCCGGACGCACGGGGAATCCGGATACGCGGCGCGGGCGGTGGGGGGTGCGCGGTTCGATGCTTCTCCCGCAGATGTGGCGGGCGGGAGTCCGCGAAGGCGGACTTCGGGCCGTTGTTGCAGCGAATTCATTCGCCCTCCCCTCCCCGGCCGAGCGGAACCGATCTCCCGCCGCGGCGTATCAACCGCACACTCGACAACGAAGCGGGCAGTCCGGCAACCCTCCCGGTGAGGGCGGGCGCGGGGGTTGACTCCGGAGGAATTCTCCGGTAACTTCCTCGTCTTGCACTCCGCCGGGAGAAGTGTATCCAGCGCACCATCGGCCGAAAGGCGCGGCGGGCGCATGGAAGCTCTCCGCGAGTGCAGCAGACGCCACGAGGCCTTGCCGGTCGCAACGACGCGGCAAGGTCTCCTGTTCGTCTTTTTCGGGCAGAGGTGCCCGGAAGCGTCGGAGGACGGGCTCGCGTAGCTCAGCCGGCAGAGCACTTCCTTGGTAAGGAAGAGGCCATGGGTTCGAGTCCCATCGCGAGCTCCTGGACGGCCCTCCGGACCGACATCAAACCCCCGGATCGGAACCAGCAAGGATCATGGCCAAGGCGAAGTTCGAGCGCAACAAGCCGCACGTGAACGTGGGCACCATCGGCCACGTGGACCACGGCAAGACCACGCTGACCGCGGCGATCACGCGGATCCAGGCCGCCAAGGGGCTGGCCGACTTCATCTCGTTCGACAACATCGACAAGGCT